>CAYXAN010000055.1:0-9174 GCA_964461705.1 uncultured Sarcina sp.
TCTGTGATGGTTGTGCTGGCATTGAGCCGTCCAATAAGTCCGCCGACGCAGGACATCCAGGTGCTGTCAATGATCGCAATGTCCCCATTGCGGGACGTCCGATCCAGTGTCAGACGATCTCCTACCGCCTCCGCGATGATGCCTGCCACATTATCGTCCGAAAAGCAGGTTCGCTCTGCGGTAATCGGGCATGCCGCCGTGACATTGGAAAGGGTTAATGTGTCAAAGCCGACCTCTCCCACGATCCCGCCGACCTCATAGACTCCGATGTCTGACATCTGTATGGAGCCCTCAAAGGAGGAATCTGTGATGGCATTGTCTCCGTTCGCCGAATACAAGCCGATCAGCCCGCCGACATACTCAACATCCGAATAGATCCAGTTGCGGGTGTCGTAGGAGCTCTGGGAATAGGGATATTCGCTGTTTACCTCTCCCTGCAGACGGAAGGTGCCGTTGACCCTGCATTCCATGATATTGAAGTCGCAGTCAAAACGCAGACACCCTGCAAGACCGCCCAGATACTCGATACATTTTTCGGTGCTGTGATTAGCGGGAGGCTCTCCCATATCCACATCCATGTTGACGGCAAGCTCCACCTTCGAGATGGTTCCCGCTCCGCCCAGCTGTCCGGCCAGGCCGCCAACCGACTCAATGTCCACCTCCGATGAACTGTCCTCCAGCCGGAAGGAGAAGGAGCCGCTGATTTCCTTCATGGAAATAGTGGTATCGATCTTGCTCTCCGTCATGCCGATCAATCCGCCGATGCCGTCCCAACAGCTGTCGCCGGTTAATGTAACGGCAAGATGTTCCTTTGTCTGCTCCACCGAAAGATTTCCGGCGCCGGCATCCACGTATCCTGCCAGGCCGCCGATGGCCGCCTGGCTTACATAGGCGCGGCCTGCCTTTCCGGAGGCGCGAAGACTGCCGCCCACCTCACAGTCCCGGAACAGCACGCTCTGCGCGCCCTCGATCCTGCCGAACAGAAGGCCTATGCTGGCTGTCCCCTCTGTCTGACCTGCATCCGCCGTCAGGTCCGCCTTCGTCCCCGTCACCTGTACATCGGCTGCCGTAACCGTGCTGATGAGTCCGCCGACGGCATCTACCGCCTCCTTGGGAGCCAGTGTTGTCTCCCCGCTCAGCGTTACGTTATGGAGAATCAGGCTCTCGCCGGATGCCCGCCGGGCCAGCAGTGCATAGGGATGCTCCGGCACCTCCGCGAAGACAAAATGCAGATTCTGTACCGCAGCGTCTTCCAGCTCATCAAACAGAAAGCTGCTGTCGTCGTTCTGAAAGCGCATGCCGGTGATGGTGTGATCCTTGCCGTCCAGGGTTCCGGTAAAGGATTCCATGGGCGCGCAGTCCCAATAGAGGCGGCTCAGATCAAGATCTGACTCGATCTCGATGGCGGAATATTCCTTCCCGCTCGAAACGGCGTATACCAGACCGGCGGGAGTCAGGATGGTGATGGTACCCTCCGTCTCACGGTAATCGGTTCCCTCCTTCGCCTGTGAAAGAGTCTGGCTCCAGCGCGTGATGGAAGCAACGCTTCCGGTGTCGCCAATTCCCGCGTCCACAGGCTTTGCATCCGGGTTCTCCGCCAGGGCAGCAGCACCTCCATCTTCGTTTGCTTCCTTCGCCGGAGTCGCTGCGGCATTGTTTGGATCCGATTCAGAAGTCCCCGAACCGTTCTCGCCGGCAGGATCTGTTTCCTGCGCCGATGCATCTGTCCCGTCAGGCAGACCCTCTTCAGCAGGCGTGTCTTTCTCAGCAGATGTATCTTTCTCAGCAGGCGTGTCTTCCTCAGCGGGCGTGTTTTCCTCAACAGGTGCGTCATTCTGAACAGGCGTGTCTTCCTCAGCAGATGTTTCCTCCTGACCGCAGACAAGCTCTCCGCTCTCGCTGCGGCAGATTTCTGTATGGGTGTGCCCTGTCTGAGCAAGCGCCGTGGCGGGCAGGAGTGCTGCCAGCAGAATTCCGCACAGCAATATATGAAAGATTTTGCCTGTTGTTCTTTTCCTCATATTGTCCCCGTTTCCTTAAATTCAACGGAGGAAGCACAGACAAAGCCTGCGTTTCCTCCCCGTGAATTTTCCGGTACTGCTGCCTGCCGGCTCTGCTTTACCGTTTTTGTTTTCTGCGGTGCTTTCCTGCTGTTTCAAAGCCGATAAGTCCCAACGCTGCCAAAAGTCCCGTAATGCCCCACGTCCCTGCATGAGTGTCATCCCCGGCGCGGACCGCTCCGCGGGCCGGCACTGCAGCTGCAGCCACAGGAACCGTAGTATTTGCAGGAACCACTGTCTGCTCCGGTGTCACGGTATCGGTCTGCGGAACCGAAGGTGTGGCAGGAGTGCTCGGCGTGTCGGTCGTACCGGGTGTGTCCGGGGTGCTCGGGGTATCCGGTGTATTCGGGGTACTCGGGGTATCCGGCGTAAACTTCCAGCTGCCGGTGATCACGGTATTCTCTGTAATTTCAAAATTCTCCCTGTCCCAGCCGGTAAAGCTCCAGGTCCCGGAAACCTTCTGTCCGTTCACCACCGCATAGCCTTGCGTTGTGGTAAGCCCCGGCTTGACGGTCACCTTGGCCTTGTAGGTGTACTCCGTGTCATCCGTCGGTGTCACGCTGTCCTCCGGCGCGCCGTAGGACGCATCCTGATTGACGGCATATGTGACGGTATACCGCTCTGCCTCCCACTGTGCATAGAGAACCTGGCTTCCCTTCATCACGAGCTCATTTCCTGCCTGATAAGGGGTTCCGGTTCCGTCCGATTCCGTGTTCCAGCCGGTAAATCGATATCCCTCCCGGGTGAACATGTTGTCCGCAATTGCTGCGGAGGCCTCCAGGGCGTAAGCCTGCTCATCGTATTTGTACTCCGTGCTGCCCGGATAGTTGGCATCGTAGGCGAGCAGATAACCGAACCAGATGGCCTTGTAGGTTTGATACGAAAGAGAAGCGGAGGTTCCATCCCCTGTCTCGGTCGTTTCCGTAATCCGATGGCTGTTCTTTACATCGGTGTAGGGGGTCTTGCTGCTGTCCTCAAACCAGCCGTAAAACGGCACACTGATGTTGTCCTTCACCGTCGGCAGCTTGTCATACCCCTCAATCAGCTCCACCGGTATGGTGCCCAGCGTGCTGCTGTTGCCGGAGCCGTAGATCCGGTTGTCCTGCGTCGGGAAGAGGAAATACAGATCTTCCCAATCGTTGAAAATGTCATCTCCTTCTGCGTCCGCCGCATTGTCATAAACCATACCGGAATACAGATAGGTATCGTCCGAACAGTAGACACCGCCGCCGGAGCCCCCCGCCGAATTGTCATGAATGGATGCCTTGTCATACATCTTGAGCAGCTCATAGCCCACATACGCTCCGCCGCCATTTTCCTTTGCACTGTTGCCGCAAATGGAGCTGTTGTCATGCATGATCAGCACCAGCTCTTCAAGGTACGCCCCACCGCCGGAGCCCTCCGACACGTTGTCGCTGATGGTCGAGTCATCATACATGAGCATGACCCCTACCTCCGTCGAACGGACGCCGCCGCCGGAGCGCTTCGCCGTATTGCCGCTGATCTTCGTCTTTCCGCAGACCTTGACCGGCGTACCGTAATCAATCAGACCGCCGCCCCAGAGGGCAGTGTTTCCGCTGATGCTGGTGTCTGTAATGATCACCACATGCTCCGCCGACAGGGCCTCCTCCTCCGTACTCACATCACTGTCAGCACAGCGATGCAGATGGAGACCGCCTCCTTCATCGTCGGATTCATTGCCATCAATATAGGATTGGGAAATATTCACATCCGTGTACTGTTCCAGATAGACACCGCCCCCTTCCGCCTGTGCCTTGTTGCCGGAGATTGTGGTGCCGCTCATGGTAAAAGCAGATGCAGCTCTGAATGAGGTATATGCATAGATTCCGCCGCCTCTATATCCCGAACAATTCTCGACCCGGCAGCCTGTGAGTGTAATATTGCTGTATTCGGCACAGATTCCGCCGCCGTCTTCTCTACTGCCGATGTTGCTGTTAATGTTGTTGCAGATGGTGGTTTTATCTGCGGTAAGTGTGTTCCCTCTCCCGACGTAGACGGCAGGAGCCTGTGCCTCAATGTTCTTCCCGTCGATCCGCACCTGATTCAGGCAGACAGTAACGCCGTTGTCCGTATCTGACGTGACGGACAGGATCTTGTCCGTAAATCCCTCCGCGCGAATCAGCCCGTGGGTGCCGTCCGACTGGATGGTGCAGTCATAGTCCACCGTAAGGGTCGCATTCACATCGATGTCTGCGCCAAGGATGATGGTGGCTGTCTGATTGCTCAATGCATCCGCCAGCTCCTGATAGGTCGTCACGGTCACCTGAGATGCCCTAAGCAGCGAAGAGCGAAGTCCCTGCTTCGTGCCGGCCGGTGCGGATGCATCCTGATCTGTGTCCGATGCCGGATCCGCCGCGTTCGAATCGGCATCCTGTGCCGGATCCGCTGCATTCGGATCAGCGCCCTGTGCCGGATCCGCTGCGCCCGGAGCGGCGTTCGTTCCCGAATCCGCTGCGCTCGGATCAGGATTTGTCGTTTCGTTTTCTGAGGATGCCGGGTTCGCTGATGCGTTCGGATCCGTCCCCTCCTCCGAAGCGGCTTCCTCCTTGCAGATCAGATCCCCGCTTTCGGTATAACATTCCTTCTGATGTACATGTGCTTCCTCGGCCGATACGGCGACCGGCATTGCCCCCGTAAGTGCCACACAGCATGCTAACGTGCCAATCGATCTTTGCACCTTTTTCACTGTTTTTACTGACTTCACTGTGCAACCTCCTGTGTGTGATCGAGCTCTCCTTCACCGCAGTGAAGCCCGCCGCCGATTGCTCTTTCGCCTTTTGGTATCGTCGTTTCCTGTACCCGGACAACCGCATGGTTCCCCGCTTATACAGAAACAGAGTAATGCTATCACGTCGCCAGAAACGTCATATCAACGTAAAGCTCCTATCAGAAGGCTGCACTGCAAATAACAGGAGGGTGTTTCCTCTCCATTGGTCATGGATTGCGATGATAGTACCGTATGCACCCATGTGCGGAGGTACGACTGATGCGTAATCCATGGCCAATATTTGTCATAACTCTTCTTACGGGATCGGCGCTTGCCGTTTATACCCTCTTTTTTCCTTACCAGACTCTGTGGATTGCCGTTGCGGTGATTCTTGTCATGCTGATTCTTGCGGCGCTGTGCCTTGCGCGATATGAGGAGCGGATCTGTGCCGTGGTCACTTCCTGCCTGTCCGCTTACCGGGAGGATCAGGACCTTCCAAGGCTTCAGCAAAGTCTTGAGCTGTGCCGCCGCCGGGCACGTACCCGGTATACCCGATGCTTTCTGTCGGAAGCGCTGTTCCACGCCCTGCTGGAGCAGGAATACTGGGATGAGGCAGAGGCGGAGCTGGAAATCTTCCGGAAATCGGCTCAAAACGCCTCCCGGCAGAAAACCTACCATCTGCTGCGGGCGGATTATGCCGCTGCCGTCGGCGACTTTGCCTTGGCGGACAGAGAAATGATGCTCTGCGGGCGGGCGGGTGCACCGTCTTCTGCCCGAAATTCGTCCCTGTCCTCTGCCACCTCCGATCAGTGCAAAAGGGCGTTCTGGTGCTGGCTCTCCTTTGCTGCCGTCCTTACTTTGGCCGGCATCCTCAGCAGGAGTGCACCCTCCGATTCCGTGATCGGATCCCTTGGCACCGCGCTGCTGATCCTGAACCTGTTTGCGATCCCGGTGGCTGCGATCTGGCTGATTCTATGGCTGGTTCGGTTGGGGGAGGAGCGAAGGGATCGGATTCGATAAGACAATATGATGATATCAGGGTCAAAAGGTCCAACACTCCGGTGGGGGGATAGCTCTTGCAGGGAATGCTGACCTTGCGATACCCTGTGCTGCCGGTGTGGACAAATGACCACACATAATCTGTTCGACAAATGATCGCCGGATTGATAAATTGGAAATGAACAAAACAAACAAAAGAAGGACTGTTTCTATGTAAATTGGTGAGAAAATTGACCGCTTCCACTGGATTATCAACCAAAACACCGATAACAAGAAGGCACATTGCGGAGAGAGCGGGAGTTTCTGTGTCCGTCGTATCACGGGCGCTGAACAACAGCGGCTACGTCGATCGGGACAAAAAGCAGCGGATTCTCGACATTGCCAAGGAACTTGGCTATTCTACGAGCTCTCTTGCCATGGCGCTGCAGTACCAGAAGACAAGACAGCTGGTTTTCTACTGCAAGGACCTGCATCATGCCTTCAATATTTCCATGTATTTCGGCATGCTGGATGAGGCCAAAAAGCGCGGCTACTCCATCCTGATCAACGGTGACATTCATTTTGAAAACGTCCGGCAGATCGTCGCAGACGGAATCATCCTTCAGGACGAGTTTCTGGCGAGGGAGTACGCCAGCTACTGCGGCCGGACCTACCTGCTGCCGGTGGTTGCCGCCAGCTTCGGAGATATGGAAAAGCTTCCCGTGTTTATTCCCTCCGTGACCTGGGATCTGTTCGACAGCATGGAGTACGGCATTGAATATCTGCGAAAACGCGGACACCGGCGCATTGCGTACGCGTCGCACCATATTTTTCAGGACAAGAACAGCCGCACCAGCTCCTGGGAAAATATGATGAAATCCACGCTCGGCAGCGACATTGAGCAGTATTTCCTGTGTACGGGAGACAGGGACGGCGCCATCAGCCGCATCCGTCAAAGGGTGCTGCAATGGGACAAGGAGGAGGAATATTTTGAGAGCGGACGGCGAAGTGCGGAGATCCTGCTGGAGCGCAATCTGGATGCGACTGCCGTCATCTGCTATAACGACGAGTTTGCTCTGGGCTTTGTCACAAAGCTCCAGAGCGTGGGGTGGAAAATCCCCCGCGACGTATCCATTCTAAGCTTCGACGGCACCATTCGGCGGAAGATGATTTATCCGGAGATCACCTGCATCAGCCCCAATCCAATCGACATGGGCGAAAAGCTCGTCGAGCTTCTCGTTGACCGGATTGAGGGAAAGCGCACCCGGCATTGTATCAAGCACGGCATTCATGTTGTGGAGGGAGCCTCCGTGCAGCCGATATAAACCGTGTAGAAAGACTTCGACAAAAAGGGGGAAGTTATGGATTTAAAGCTGAAAGACAAGGTTGTGTTGATCACCGGCTCCACGGGCGGCGTGGGCGAGGCATTGGTGCGTGCTTTTGCCGCGGAGGGCTGCAGACTGGCAATTTCCTCCACAAGACGGGAAAAGCTGGACAGGCTTTTGCCGACGCTGGACATCGCAGAGGATCATCTGATCACCTTTGTCGCCGATGTCACCAGGGAAATCGATGTCGCCGATATGATTTCGGAAGTCATCCACAAATGGGACGCACTGGACGTCCTGATCAACAATGCCGGATACGAGGGGAAATCCCTGCCCATTGAACGGCAGACGAACGAGAACATCACCGCGGTCTACGGTGTGAACGTCATGGGGCCGCTGTACGGGATGAAATATGCCATTCCGCAGATGAAGAAGCAGAAATCGGGTGCCATTGTAAACATTTCGTCGCAAGCCTCCGTCACCGGCGCGGCCACCATGTCTGCCTATGTTTCGTCCAAGCATGCGGTCTTTGGCCTGACCAAATGTGCAGCCCTTGAAGTGGCGGAGGCCGGCATTCACATCAACTGCATCGGCCCCGGCCCCATTGACACGCCGATGATGACAAAGCTCGAACGGCAAGCGCTGGGTGAGAACGTCCCGAAGGAGGAGGCAATGAAGATCTTTGCTGCCTCCTACCCGAATAAAAGGTACTGCACTCCGCGTGAGGTCGCCGATATGGCTTTGTTTCTGGCATCGCCGCTTTCTGCCCATATCACCGGATCCCTGGTGACCATGGACGGAGGACAGGCAGCCCTCGGTCGCTGATACGAAGCGGAAGGAGTCGCTGTGAGCTGCGCTCCTTCCGTCCTTCTATCCCTGCCCTTATCTCATTTTCTGATTTCCAAGTCTGTTCTCAAAAATCTGCTCAGCCCCTGTGCCAGAATGCCGTACCACTCCCGGATCCAGTACGTGGGCAGGAACAGCCGGAAGGTGCGGGCCGGGAGGGCATACGCCTCAACCCCGCAGCTTTGTGCAAGAACCTTTGCACGGTAACAGTGAAAATCGCTGGTAACCACCATTGCCCGTGATCCCAGGTGCTTTTCCTGCAGAATGGCCGCTGCATTGGCCAGGTTCTCCCTCGTATTGGCGGACTGATCCTCCTCGCAGATGCGATCTGCTTCGATGCCATGCTCCTTCAGATAAATGGCCATGCACTCCGCCTCGGAGATCAGCTCATCCTCTCCCTTTCCTCCGCAGACGATCACCCTCGCATCCGGATGTGCCTCCAGATATTGCCGCGCCGTATCCAGACGCTCCTTCAGGATCGTGCTCGGCTTTCCCTTCTCCACACCGCATCCCAAAACCAGAACCGGTAGATCCTCCTTTGGATCCGGAGTGTTCTGCAGCGTACGGATCATCAGGACAGATTCCACTCCCCCGATGACCGCGCCGATGCCCAAAAGGCACAGAAAAAGAGAAACCGCCCACCGCATCGGTCCGGAAAAGCTCGACGGCAGGACGGAGCCGTGCCGGGCAAAGGCGAAGGCAGCTCCGGACAAAATGATTCCCGTGATATTCCCGAAATTTACGCCGATTCCCATGAATACAACCGGACAGACGAACAGCACCATGCCTGCTGCCGCCAGAAGATATAAAATGATGCTCATCGATTCATCCCACCCTTCTGCATAGGGGAAACGCTTTAATCAGCGTTTCCTGAGACAACGAATCATGCTGCCCGGATTGCTGCGCGCTTCGGTCGATATTGGATGCTGCGCGCTTCGATCGGTGCCGGATGCTGCGCTTTGGCCGGTGCAGGACCTTTTGACCCCGGTATCATCATGATATACTTGCAGAAGGCTGCCGGTTTGCATCGTCAAAGCAGCCGTCTGCAGATTCATCCACCGCATCGTACGTGATCCGACGGGTGTACGTTACAAGGAGGAACACATGGCAAAGGTATATTTCACAGATTTTCGGACTCACATCGGCACCTCTCTTCCGCAAAAGCTCCGCAGACTATGTCTGGCCGCCGGCATCGGCAGCATCGACATGGAAGGACGCTTCGTTGCCATCAAAATGC
>CAYXAN010000056.1:0-7564 GCA_964461705.1 uncultured Sarcina sp.
TCCGGTGCTGCCTGTTTTTGGGTACAAAAAACCTCAAGCCGCGGCGGACTTGAGGTCTCTGTTTTTACAACTTACTTGTTAACAACATTTACCGGATTCCCTTCCTGAAATGCCTTGATGTTCTCAACGGTAATGTCCATAATGCGCTGCCGTGCCGCCTGGGCCGCCCAGGAAATATGGGGTGTGATCAGGCAGTTCTTCGCTGTAAGGAGAGGGTTATCCCCCTTGATGGGCTCCGTGGAAACCACATCCAGCCCGGCTGCATACACCTTGCCGCTGTTGAGTGCATCGGCCAGATCCTGCTCCACCACCAGCTGTCCGCGGCTGTTGTTGATCAGGATGACGCCGTCCTTCATCTTCGCAATCGATTCCTTGTTGATCAGTCCTTCCGTATCCGGGAAGAGAGGGCAGTGCAGGAAGATCACGTCGGATTCCTTCAGCAGTGTGTCCCTGTCAACATACGCGTCCGCAATGGCCTTGCCGGATTCCGATTCAAAGGTATCGTTAACCAGAACACGCATATTCATGGCCTTCAGGATCTTTCCGGTTGCCTGACCGATGCGGCCGAAGCCGATGATGCCGGCTGTCTTGCCGTAAAGCTCAATCAGCGGATAATCCCAGAAGCACCAGTCAACATTGTTCTCCCATCTTCCTTCCTTCACGGCCGCATCGTGGGCTGCAAAATGCGAGCAGATCTCCAGAAGAAGTCCCACCGCGTACTGACCGACGATCTGCGTGCCGTAGGTGGGAACATTGAGAACCGGAATTCCCTTCTCTTTGGCATAGCCGTAATCCACCACGTTATAGCCGGTTGCCAACACCGCAATGGCCTTCAGATTCGGGCACCTGTCAATGGTCTCCCTGGAAATCGGCGTCTTGTTGATGACGGCAATGTCCGCATCGCCGATCCGCTGTGCAATAACAGGCGCCTCAACATAGGAGGTGCGGTCATAAACCGTCAGCTCTCCGAGTGCCTCCAGTCCTTCCCAGGAAAGGTCTCCCGGATTTTCCGTATATCCGTCCAAAACTACGATTTTCACCATAAAGCTCCTCTCTGAACTCTGAAACAATATTTCCCAAGACAACGCGAATTCGATTTGCGCCTTCGGGGAAACGCTGACAAAGCCGCTTCCCCGATCATGCTCCGGCAGATTTCTCAGCCGCCCAGCGCGTTGACGATCACCATCTCAACCGGGCAAACCGCAACGAATACGCAGACCGCCAGCACGCCCAGGATCAAAGGCCAGCCTTCCTTGAAGTAATCGCTCATGGAAACCTTGGTAATGCCCATCACGGCGAACATCATGACGCCGAAGGGAGGGGTGATTCCGCCCAGAGTATCCATCAGAACCATCACGATGCCAAGGTGTACGGTGGAAACCCCGAGGGAATTTGCCACAGGGATCAGGAGCGGAGGCAGGATGACCAGCGCCGCTGCCGTATCAAGGAACATGCCCATCACGAACATGATGGCCAGAACGATCAGGACAAACACCGTCGGTGTCTTTGCTACCTGCGTCAGAGCCGCCGCAACCTGCTGCGGGATGTTCTCCCACACCATGTAGCGTGAGAACAGGGATGCCGCAGAAAGGATGAACAGAACGCTGGCCGTGCTGTGCAGGGTCTCAACCACGATCTTCGGCCAGTGCTTCAGCTTCAGTCTGCGGTAAACAACGCTTCCGACAATGGCGGAATACACAACGATCACTGCGGCGCACTCGGTTGCCGTGAAGACGCCGGTCCGAAGTCCCAGCAAAATGAAGATCGGCAGCAGCAGTGCCCAAAGGGAACGGAGGGTCGTGTCCACCACTTCCTTCCTTGTGAGCTTATAGTCCCTGGTGGGCTTGTAGCCTCTCTTTTTGGAGATGATGTGGTTCAGTACCAGCATCATAATGCAGATCATAATGCCCGGAATGTAGCCGCCAAGGAACATATCGCCCACGGAGCAGCCGGCAGAGGTTGCATAGATGACCATCGCAATTCCCGGAGGGATGATCGGCGTGATGCAGCTGGTCGCTGCGGTAATGGCTGAGGAATAGCCCTTGGAAAAGCCTCTCTTCTCCATCTCCGGGCAGAGCATTCTGGCCTCGAAGGCCGCGTCGGCAACGGAGGAGCCGGACATGCCGCCCATGAAGGTAGACAGCAGCGTGTTGGTGGCGCCAAGACCTCCCTGCATGCGGCCGGTCAGCATGTCGCAGAAGTCCATCAGCGTTGTAGATACCCCGCCGTAGCCCATCACGGAGCCCGCCATGATAAAGAAGGGGACCGCCATCATTGTAAAGGATGAGGACTGGGACAGCAGTGACGAAACCATGGTGAGCGGTCCCACACCGTCACACATGAAGATGAAATAGATAAAGCTTGCAATGATCATGGCGAACGCAACAGGAACGCCCAGGAAGAATAATACAAATACGATAAATACAGGGATCAGATTCATGACTGCTCACCTCGCTTTTCCAACTGCGCTGCCTCGGTGTCCTCCACCATATCGTTGACCGAATCCACGACAAAGATGCCGTCGTAGATCGGAATCTCATGGAAATAATCCTTCTTGGTGATGACGTTCTTCAGCAGGAAAACGGAATGGATGGTCATGCACGCAAAGGCAAGCACCATCGAGAAGGATGTAACAGAATACGGCACCCGAAGGGTCTGTGTCTTTCTGGTCCAGGACTGGATGCAATAGCCGGTGCTCAGAACGGTCAGGATGGCATTCGTGCCCAGAAGCAGCACCGTCACGGCAATGTTGATGGCTGCCTGCAGCCACTGAGGGAACAGCTTCACAATCAGGTCGATTACACCATGCCCGTATCTCTTGTACAAAGAGCTGCTGCCCACAAAGATCACATAGGCGTATAACGTGTAGGAAATTTCATCCAAGGCAGGAATGCTCGTGCTGAAAATCAGCCGGCTGAAGGTATTCCAGAAGACGAACAGTGTCATCACCAGCAGACAAACTCCCGCAAGACTTTCCTCAAAATACAGTAAGAACTTTTTGATTGCTTTCATGTCATGCTCCTTTTGGAAAAAGCAGGCCCGCCATCCCGTCACTGGAACAACGAGTCTGCTTTAAATGGTCTTAAATGACTTGGGGAGTTACTCGCGAATGGAATCCAGCGCCGCCTGTGCCTCATCGATCAGCTCCTGGCTCCAACCATGATTTTCCAGGACATAGTCCTTTGCCGCCTTCATGGCCTCGATGTCCACATCGCGGTTGATGATGGTGCCGCCTTCTTCCATTTCCTTCAGAACCTCTTCCTCCTCGGCAACCACCATTTCGGTGTTGTATACATCAAATTCGTTGGCCTTCTCCACCAGCAGCTCCTGCAGATCCTCGTCCAGGCTGTCATACACCGCTGCACTCATGATCAGACCGTTGGCTGCATAGAAGTGATTGGTGATGTTGATGTAATCGCAAACCTCCTGAATGGATGCCGCATACAGGGAACCGATGGGGTTCTCCACGCAGTCCACCACGCCCTGCTGCAGGCCGGAATAGGTCTCGGAGAAGGAGATGGTCACCGGATTGGCTCCCCAGCCCTCCGCCATCTCGATCTGCGTTGCATTGTTCGGTACACGGAAATCCAGACCCTTCAGATCCTCCGGTGTGGAGATCTGCTTGTTGGACATGATCTGACGGGAGCCGTAATAGCCGCCGAAGTTATCCAGAACCATGATGCCGGCATCCTTGAGCTCTGAGGCCATCTTCTTGTTGAAGTCTGTCTCCTTGAATTTGGCAATTTCCTCGTAGGACTCGAAGAAATAGGGGCTGAAAAGAATGGAATAATCTGCATAATAGGGCTCAATCAATGCAGAATCCGAGTAATTCATCATCATGGCACCGTTGTAAATCTGCTCGTTGATGGCATCGTCATCGCCCATGACGCCGTCTGCGTATTCCTCAATGACAAGCCTTCCGCCGGAGGCCTCCGTCACCTCACTGGCAAACCGCTGCAGTGCTTCCGTCGCTGCGCACCCGGAAGGATCGGTGTGGCAAAGCTTAATGGTGACCGTCTTCCCGGAGGAAGCGGTTGTCTCCGACGAAGTCTCTGCAGAGGCATCCGAACCCGTGCTGCCTGTTGATCCGGTTGTTCCGGAGGATGAGCCGCATGCTGCAAGTGCTGCTGCCATCGATACTGCAAGAATCAGTGCCAATCCTTTTTTCATCATTTTGTACCCCTTTCCTGTTTCTTTCCTGTTGTGAAAGCGTTTTCCTTTCCCCTTGTGCCTTACGAAAGCACCTCTTTATTCACCACGTTGGACGGCTTCTCCCCCTTGAGAACGCCCGTGATTCCTGCCAGTGCCTCCCGGCACATGCCAAGCCGTGCCTTCATGGTAAGGCTTGCAATATGCGGTGTCAGGGTGACATTCGGAAGCTTCAGAAGGTCTTCATTGACCGTCGGCTCATTCTCAAACACATCCAGTCCGGCGCCCTTGATTACGCCGTTTTTCAATGCGTCCGCCAGGGCCTGCTCGTCCACGATCTTGCCTCTGGCGCAGTTGACAAAATAAGCGCTGCTCTTCATCTTTGCAAAGGTCTGTGCATTGAAGAGGTGATGATTTTCCGGGATATAGGGCATATGCAGCGTAACGCAATCCGCCTCTGCCAGCGCCTCATCGAATTCCACATAGCGAACGCCGAACTCCTCTTCCACCTCCTTGGAGGCGCGGAACTTGTCATAATAGATGACGTTCATGCCAAAGCCCTGCATCTTGCGGCAAACCCTCTTCCCGATGCGGCCAAAGCCAAGAACTGCCAGCGTTGCACCCTCGATCTGTGTGTTGCAGTCATCAAAATTAGGACTCTCCCAGATACCGTTCCGCACATCCCTGTCATATTTTGCAATGCTGCGCATGGTCGAAGCGATGAGCGTTGCCGTATGCTCGGCGGTAGCCTCCGTCACCTGTGTGGGAGTGTTGACCACCGGAAGGCCGATGGAGGTGGCGTATTTCCAGTCGATATTGTCGTAGCCTACACCAAAGTTGGCAATGACCTTCAGATTCTTCGCGGCATCGATCAGCTTCTGATCTCCGTCGTTGTCCAGAATGAACACCCCGTCAGCATCCGTGACCTTTGCCAGCAGCTCCTCGTAGCTGTACGCGTGCTTTTCCCTGCCCGGCACGTCGAATTCAAACTGATCCCTGTAGGGTGCCAGGCATTCCTCCGGTACCCACTCCGAAACCACAATCTTCTGCATATCTTCTCCCTCCTTAGCACTAAAAATAACTACGTTTTTTCACTGTCGTAATGAATTTGTGCTTCAATATCCACAATGTTTTCTTTTTTGGATGTCTTAATCCTAACACATTGCCCAGAACGAACCATCGACTGCCTTGACATCACACATTTCATATCTTGTCATGCTCAGGCAGCCGTTCTTTTTTCCTTGGCGAAGTCTTAGTCGTCAGCTCTGAAAGGATCACTGCCGCCAGCATCAGTCCGCACCCGAGGAGCTTTCCGAGCGTCAGTGCTTCGGAGGCAAGAGCTGCCGAAAACGCAAGGCCGAATACCGCCTCGGTTGCCAACAGGATGGAGGAGAGCTCCGGCGAAAGATTTTTCTGCCCTGCCGTCTGCATCAGGAATCCCAGCAGCGTACTGAAGATTCCAAGATAAATCAGGGGCCAGGCAACGGACTGCAGCAGATTCCACGAAAGAGACGGTGTTCGCTGAAGCTCCTGTACGATGCAGGAGTAGACAGCAGCAAAGACAAACTGCCACACCGTCAGAAGAATCGGATCCTCGCTTTTTGTAAAATGATCGATCACCAGAATGTGCACTGCAAAGGCGCCGCTTCCCAAAAGTGCAACCGCGCAGCCGCTTGTGGCTCCGATCCCGCCCTGCTCCAGAATGAACAGCCCGACGATCGCCAGCGCCGCTGCGGCAACGGATTTCCTTTCCGGGAATTTTCGCCGAAGAACGGCATTCAGGAAGGGCACCAGCACCACATACAGTGCCGTAATAAAGGCGACCTCTCCCGCCGTTGTATTCGCAAAGCCAAGGGCTGCCGTCTGGCAATACTGGCTTGCGTACAACAGCAGTCCCATGGCAGCACCGCCCAAAAGTGTATGCCTTGTGGTTGTTCTCAGCCTCCGAAGGAAGATCAGCAGCATCGCCGCTGCCGCGATCACATATCTTGTTGACATCAGACTGTTCAGTGGAAGATAGGCAAAAGCGTTCTTAATAACAATATATCCATATCCCCAGATTGCACAGGCAATCAGGATTTCCACGGTTCCGCGTCCCGTTTTGCTCATCCTGCCCATATGTTTTCTCCCCTTTTTCTATGCCTTTTCTCTGTAAAAATGTCAGTACATTTGCCCCCGGCAAAACACCGGTATTGCTTCAAAATGAAAAGGGGCAGGCGACACCATTGCCGCCCGCCCCTTTGCGTTTTGAAGCGATTTGCCATTACCGTCCGCGCCCGCTCAAAGACACGATTTTCCATTTTCTGTTATCGGCAGAGCAAGTCTCAGCCGTTGACGATCTCCTTGGTCTTAGCACCGACGTTTGCCCAGTAATCCTTCAGGATATCGAACTCATCACCGATGCAGAAATCCTTTACACCAAGCTCTTTGTAGTAGTCGATCTGATCCAAGGAGTAAATCTCTGCGCGGGGACGTACGCCGTTTGCCAGAGCAACCTCGATGCAGTGCTTCTCGGCAGCCTGCCATTCCGGCTTGTGCTCTGCACTGTTCCAGCCCTTGCTCATGCAGTAATCGGAAGGTCCGAACTGGATCATGTCAACGCCGGGAACCTTGCAGATGGCTTCGATATCTTCCACTGCGCTGTCCTTCTCGATCATGAAGGCCTTTACCGCACTTGCGTTCATATCCGCATACTCCATCTGAGACGGCTCCGGATTGTAGCCCAGCCAGCGGGCGTTGGGGTATCCGAACCGTCCGTTGTACTTCGGGCTCTGAGGAGCCACGTTGTACAGGGTCTCCTTGACCTGCTCCGCATTCTCATGATCGGTGAAGAGCACGGCGTTGAAGCCCATGGCGATCGCCTTCTGTGCTACAAAGAAGCGATTCTGATAATCCACCTTGATCATGGAGCCTGCACCGTGAAGCTCGCAGGCACGTACGAAATTCTCCAGCTCCGGAAGAGTATAGGGTGCGTACTCCGCCAGAAACTCCAGATAATCAAAGCCACCCACCGATACGGCAGCCTCTGCTGTCGTCGGCCACATGTTCCAGATACGGGTGTTGACCATGGGCTTTCCTGCGTCGATCATTTCTCTCATGTGATTTTTCGCTGTAACCATTTTTACTGTCCTCCATTTTCCGTTGAATGGCATCCGTTCAGCTACATCGAGGTTTTCCGTAGGAAAATCAAGATGCGGGTGCTGAATAGATATGTTGAATGTACTGTTGCATCTATCATTTCATATCCGATTCATATCTTCCCCTGCCGTTTCTGCAGAGCATCCGCTTTTCAGCTTCCTTTGCGAGTTGGCGGGACAGGCAAAAGGGCGTCCGCTTCGTTTCGAGGGTCTGATATTGTTCGGATCTGTTTCATGCCTTATCCCGGAATATTTTTTGCTGCCCAAGACTGTGCCGA
>CAYXAN010000056.1:7664-9148 GCA_964461705.1 uncultured Sarcina sp.
CGTTCCGAAAACATTTCACTCTACTGGCGATCGGTCTCCTTCTCCTTCAGGAAGCTTGCGTCAATGCCTCTGGCAGCAGCCATGGACGTCAAATCATCCACAAGAGTCTCCGGAAGGACAACGCCCTCCTTCTTGTTGATCAGCTTGTTGCCATACTCGATCTCTCCCGGATACTTGGCAGCCCCCATACCCTCTCTCATCGGAAGGGCATGCAGACGATCAATGTATTCCTGCGCATCCTCCTGAAATTCCTCGACATTCCGGAAGGCATCGATCCTGATGCAGCCAAAGGCCTGACTGGAAAGCTCCGGCACATCCGGAAGATCCTGATTGTTGATGTCCGGAGACAGAACGCCGCCGGAAAGAAGGGTCGCAAACAGCTCCACCACCAGTGCAATGCCAAAGCCCTTGTGCCCGGCCATGGTGGTCATCATGTAGCAATCCTCGACCTTCGTCGTATCATTCCCATCCTTGTCCAGCATCCAGCCGCTGGGAATTGCCTTCCCGCGCTTTGCCAGATCCTTGCACTTGCCCATGGCAACGGTGCTGGTCGCCATGTCAACGCAGAACTCCGGATATTTCTCTCCTGCCTTGACAGCAAAAGCAAACGGGTTGTTGCCCATAAAGGGCTCCTTGCTTCCCACTGCTCCCATGGTCAGATCCGTGGTGGAGCAGGCAAAGCCGATCATGTCATCGCCGGCCAGCTTCATTGCCCAGTGCCCTGCCATTCCGAAGTGGTTTCCGTTCTTGACCACAACCATGGACATGCCGGTCTTCTCTGCCTTCTCTCTGGCAATGGCAACTGCCTTTTCGCCGGCAAGAGCTCCCAGACCGCCCTGCGCGTCAATGACGGCGCTCACCGGTGTCTCCTTGACAATCGGATAACTGCTCTTTAAGGAAGCACCGCCCTTTTCGATCTTCTCAAGATAAGGCGCTACTCTCAGTACGCCGTGGCTTCTGACATTCCTCAGATCCGCATGGACCAAAAGCTCTGCAATGGATCCCGCATCCTTTTCGGACAGCCCCGTTGTCTCGAACAGCTTTTGCGTGAACTGCTCCAGCTTACCGGCATCGACAGCATAATTTTTCATTGGTTTAACCCTCCTTTTCCGGTATCTCCTTTCCCTTTATACCGGTCCCCCGTTTATCTTTGTGAACGGTTTTCAATTGATGGCTTAATTGTATGGGAAAGGTGCTCTGTGTACCATCCTCCGATTTGCCATGTATATTTCCTATCTTGTCATAGAAAACGCTCTTCTGTCTTTCTCCTCAAAACAGGTTTTTGTCATTCTGCACAATCCCCTGTACCGCCCCGTATTCAACAGACAAACAGAAAATTTCTTCAACGGACAAATAGAAAACCCGTCTGGCGTTTTCCCCCTGCTGTTGCTACAATGATCTCAACTGCATAGCTGTGTTTCTTTTCCTGTGGGTACATTGCCGGTTGCGGCATCCCCGTCTATTTTCCATTCTGGATCACATCG
>CAYXAN010000057.1:0-9137 GCA_964461705.1 uncultured Sarcina sp.
TGATCGTTAACCTGAGGAGCCGAAGGGGCTCCTCTTAACCCAATATCGATTCATTAAGAATGGATCAGATTTTTGTCTTTACAACTGACCCACTATAGCACTTCTGGAGTTAAGTAATGCAGCAGCGGAAAACGGAACGTCGGAGATGACCTTGGAGGAGATCAATGCAGAAATTGATTCCTCTGCTGAGCGATGAAATACTCGCAGAGTACGGGGGAAATATTCCGGTCTGAAGATTCAATGAGGGAAGGTGTGGCATGGAGTTTTCTAATCACAGAGATCCGGAAGCTGTATGGATGAGCGGCATTTTCGGTTTGGCGACGGGGGACGCACTGGGGTGTCCCGTGCAGTTTCGTACCAGGGAGGAGATGGATGCGGACCCGGTCACGGAGATGATCGGTCACGGGACCTTTGATATGCCGGCGGGAAGCTGGACGGATGATACGAGCCTGGCATTGGCTACCATGGACAGCATTCTGCAGTACGGACGACTGGATCCGGTGGCTGTGATGAAGTGCTACGGACAATGGCTTCTGAAGGGGGAGTATACGCCCTTCGGAAAATCCTATGACATCGGTCACGGAACCATGGACGCCATCCTGTGCTTTCTGAGTAACGGCTTTGATGTGACGACCTGCGGCGGAGCGGAGGCAGGCAACAACGGCAATGGGTCGCTGATGCGGATTCTGCCGACGTGTCTGTATCTGCTGGGAACGAAGACAGAGGATGGAGCAGCTGTTTTGCAGGTGGAGCAGATTTCCGCACTGACGCATGCGCACCCAAGGTCAAGGCTGGCATGCGGAATCTATTACTATCTGGTGAAGGCTGTGCTGGCGGCGGAGCCGTTTTCGGAAGAGTCCCTGACAAAGATCCTGCAGAAGGGAATGGATGAGGCAATGGTGCATTATGATCAGGAGGACGACTACCGTCATGATCTGCCGTTTTATGACAGATGCCGGGACATATCCATGCTGCAGCAGGCAAAGAGGCAGGATATCCGCAGCTCCGGCTATGTGGTGGATTCCCTGGAGGCGGCACTCTGGTGCGCGGTTACGACCGACTCTTACGAGGAGGCTATGCTGCGGTGCATCAATCTGGGCGAGGATACCGATACGATTGCGGCCATCTGCGGCGGGCTGTGCGGACTTTATTACGGCTGCGATGCCATCCCCGGAAAGTGGAGGCAGAAGCTGGTCCGTAAGATCTATATCAAGGACCTGTGCGAGAGAATGGCCAAAATCCCTGCATTGAAAAACTCTGCATTATGAGTGTTCCGACAGCGTCCCGATGCCGACTCCGACCTTGCCGCCGGAAAGGATAAAGCGCTTCATGTTTCTTTGAAGGCTGGTATCCTCCCGCAGCTCCTCTGGGCGAGCGGATGACTTCTGCCCGCCGGCGATCTTGAAAACCCATTCCAGATAATCGTCGGCATCCGGAATGACGCGCTGCAGGGAAAAGTATTTCTGAAACTGCAGTATTCTGGAATCCTCCGGAAGAAGCTGAGTCAATGCGGGAGAGAGCAGCCATGATTCACAGGTAAAGGCCCATGGGCCTTCTCCGGAAGACCCTTCGGAAAGCTCTTTTGCGAAGATTTTCCGGGCCTTTTCCAGAGATTGTTTCAGTTTCTCCTTTATAAGGATGGAATCACTCGGAATGTGAATATGGATTTCCCGGCAGGAGGGATCCGGCTCGTATTCGAGCTCGCCGATGCGAAGGAGCCGCGCATTGATCTGCCGGGTGACCCACCACCAACGATCGAAGCCGTATCTGCCGTAGGAGACATGGTATTCGGAAACAAAACGCGAAAAACACTTCATGGTTGGAATCAGGTATTCCCGCCAGGCTCCGCACCAGGGCTCCTTGCGTGCATTGTTCATGCAGGCCATAAGCTCAATCAGCAGGATTTGAAATCCGTCGGCATCATCGGTAAGGTGCCGGCGGATTTTCTGTACGGCATCCTCAGAGGTGTCATAATTCAAAAGCCGGGAATAATCCTCCGAGCAAAGGACATCCTGTACATCAGAGGAATGCAGTACATCGCAAAGAGTGCTTCGGACAGCAGCAGGGAGCTCAATGGATTTCATAAAGGAGATCATATCCGTATCACCTTACCCTTAAAATCAGTGTGAGGATGTGCCTGGCTGCTGTCTCCATCTGTGCTCTGGTAAGGAGGCCCTTCTTCAGTGCAAGAAGGAGGCGGTCCGGGAAGCCGCAGGCCATTTTCAGATCGTTGCCGGCGGCGCATTCCTTATAGTGTTCTCCCAGAGTCCACCAGTCGCTGGTCACCATTCCGTCATAATGCCATTCCTCACGCAGGATGCCGATCAGGAGATCCTTGTTTTCGGATGCTCTGTGGCCGTTGATGATATTGTAGCTGGACATCACACACCAGGGATGGGCTTCCCTGATGATGATTTCAAACTGTTTCAGATAGATCTCGCGGATTGCCCGTTCGGAAGCGCGGGAATCAGAATCCTTCCGATTGGTTTCCTTGTTGTTCAGGGCAAGGTGCTTCACTGCCGCTGCGACATGGCAGCTTTGAATTCCGCGTACCATACCGGCGGCCTGTTTGCCGGCGAGGAAGGGGTCTTCTGAATAATATTCAAAATTACGGCCGCAAAGGGGACTTCGATGGATATTGACTGCGGCAGTCAACCACACACCGATGTGGTGCTCCTTTACCTCCTCCGCCCCGGCTCTTCCCACGGCATACGTGATTTCAGGGTTCCAGGAGCAGGCAAGAAGCGTGGCGCAGGGAAACGAAGTGGCCGTCATGCCCGTTTCCGGCAAAAGGCGAAGCCCGGCAGGGCCATCGGCCGTCATGATGCTGGGGACACCGTATTCCGGAAGGTTGCCGCAGCCGAAGGTATTGGCGACTCCGACGTTGGGCTGTCCGCCGAGCAGAGAGGCCAGTGCCTCATCGGAAAGCGCGGCGACGAATTCGTCCAAAGACAGCTTTCCCTGCGCGACCTCTGCAAAATCGGGAAGGCGGTCATTACTACCGCCAGCGCTGCTGTCGGGTGTCCTGGCTTCGGGCGCGCGGCCGCTCATTGTCTCATAGGGAAGGCGCGGCAGTCCGCAGGAGTCGGGATCATTTGCCTCGCCGACGGGAAGCTCTTCATAGGTACCGTCAGCCTTTAACCGATGCGGCAATTGTGTCGGGCACATCCGACCCGTCAGCCGGCGAACGGTGATATCCTCGGTAACCTCATAGGTGAAGTCCAGCTGCTGTGCGGAGCGCACATCGGTGCCGAGATAAAAACGGTAGAGACCCTTTTCGAGAATCCACGCGGATTTTTGAATTTTGCCCAGATCGTCATAGCTTGCCAGATCCTCTGCCCTTACGCTGAGCAAAATCTGCTGGCTCTCGCCGGGCTGCAGCAGGGAGGTTTTCCGGTAAGCCTTCAGCTCTCTGGCCGGTTTGCCAAGGAGTCCCTGAGGAGCGCTGACATAGAGCTGGACAACCTCCTTTCCGGCATAGGCTCCGGTGTTTGTGACCAGAAGCTGAACCCGGATCACGTCCGAAGCCGTATCCGGAATCCTGTCCGAACAGGGGGAGCCTGCGGAATCCTCTTCGTCCTTTTTATCTGCGTGCCCGCAATGTACCTCCATTCCGGAAACGGAAAAGGTCGTATAGCTCAGTCCGTAGCCGAACGGATAAATCACCTTCGGGAATGCATGTGGGAAGGTTTCAAAATACCGGTAACCAACGAAGATGTCTTCCGTGTAATCCACATATCGCGCAGACGCATGAAAGCCGTCCGTGGAGGGATAATCCGTCAGATCCCTTGCGAAGGTATCGGCCAGCTTACCGGAGGGATTGCCGATGCCAAGGATCAGCTCCGCGGCGGCAGCGCCGCCCAGCATGCCGCCCTGCCATGCCATGAGCACACTGCTGATGCGGTCATCCCGGGCAAACCAGTCGCTTGCGACCATGCCGCCCACGTTCATGACAACCACAACGCGAGGAAAGGCCTTTGTGACAGCATGTATCAGCTGCTCCTCGGAGCGGGTCAGATAGAAGTCGCTCCGCTCAAAAACGGAGTCCTGCATTTTCAGGATTTCTCTTCGCTTATTGGCATATTGCAGGGGATTGCCGAATTCGGATTTACGGTCCCATCCCTCGCCGGAAAAGCGGCTGATGGCGATGACGGCGGTGTCACAGGAGACAGCCGCTTCGTCCAAAAGGTGCTGAGGAACCTCTGCCTCAGGAATCATGCCCGGAATTCCGCCCTCGGCATAGCGTGTCTTCACATAATCCCGATAATAGGCCGCCAGCCCTTCATCGACGGAAACAAGCTGCGGATATTGACAGAAGCCATCGTACAGGTTCTGCACATAAGGGACATGGACATCGCCGGAGCCTCCGCCGCCCTTTACATAGTCAAAGATTCCCTTACCGAACAGGGCAAGCCTTTGGCCGGGCTGCAGCGGAAGAAGGTGACCGCGGTTCTTCAGCAAAACCATGCCTTCCTTGGCGGCGTCTTTGGAGAGCTGTGCATGTTGTTCCATGATGATTGTCCTTTCGGGAATTCTTCGATGCGGCTGGTCAGAGGCGCTTCGCACCCTGGCCGTATGCCGATTTCAACATGAATCTGTCTGCGGGCGATCAAGGCGCGTTGAAATCGGCCGGTGCTGAACTCATCTGATTTGAACGCCGTCCTTCACAACGGCGCGAACCTGCAGGGATTCCTGATCCAGAAGGACGAGATTTCCCCGTTTTCCTGGCTCAATGGAGCCGTAGAGCTTGTCGGCGCCGATGCGTTCGGCAGGGTAGAGGGTTGCACTGGCGACGGCAGCCTCCAGCGGAATGTCCATCTGCGTCACCGCAGTCTGCAGGCAGTCCATAAGATTGGAAACGGAACCGGCAATATTGCCGGGTGCACCGTTCGGATCGTTATTTTTCAATCGGCAGTATCTGCCGGACTTCGCAGTGAGCTCACCGCCGAGATCATAGTCGCCGTCAGGCATGCCGGTACAGCGCAGGCTGTCGCTGATCAGAATGATATGACGGCTGCCCATGAGCCGGAAGGCGGCACGAACCGCAGAGGGGTGGACGTGGATTCCGTCGCAGATCAGCTCACAGGTCAGATCGCTTTCCGGATGCTGCCGGAGGTGATCCATAACGGCGCCGATCGGACCGGGATCACGATGTGACAGATCCCGCATGGCGTTGTACATGTGGACCAGATGATCGGCGCCGGCATTCAATGCGCGGCGGGCGATGTCATAGTCGCAATTGGTGTGAGCAAGGGATATCGTGACCGAATCAGGTACTCTGCGGATGTAATCCTCAAAGCCGGGATTTGCCTCCGGTGCAAGTCCGATGATCTTAAGAAGCCCGTCGGAAGCTTCTATGAAACGGTGCAGCAGGCCGACATCGCAGGGTAGAATGTAATCGGGATTTTGAGCACCGCGCTTCTCGTAGCTGATGAACGGTCCCTCCATGTTGAAGCCGATGAGGTCAGCCTGAGAGGGCGAACGCCGCTGTGCCGAATGCTCCCTTGCGTAGGCGGCGCCAACGGCAAGGGCATGCAGCAGGGCCTCTGACGGAAGCGTGAGCGTGGCAGGGCAAATGGCGGTGATTCCGCAGCCGGCCTCATATGCGGCAATTTTTTCAAAGGCCTCCGGTGCGGCGTCGCAGATATCATATCCGAGTGCGCCGTGGAAATGGATGTCGATCAATCCCGGGATCACGTAGCAGCCCGAGGCATCCAGCACCGTCTCGTCAGAAGGCGCGTCCTGCGAGGCGGGACGGGAGGTTTTGTCTGTATTGCCGTGCTCTGCCGAAGACGGATCCCCGTCAGCTGCGAACCATCCGTTTGAAATCAGGACATCCTTACGGTGAAACTGCAGATCACGGGAGAAAACCCTTCCGTTTCGGATGCTCATTTTCGTATGCGTTTTCATCTGATCATGCACCTTTCCGTTATCTGAGATTCTTATTTGAGGTTCATTTCCGCAAGGGCTTCTTCGTCGCCAATCACGACAAGATGAGAATGCAGCTGCAGAATAGAGGCCGGAACACCCGGCGTAATCGGTCCGGTGAGCGCCTCCTTCAGGATGTGTGCCTTATCCTTGCCGGACGCCAGCAGCAGCACCTCTCCTGCCTGCATAATCGGCCGAATTCCCATCGTGTAGGCCTTTTTCGGAACCTCCTCGACGGAAGAAAAGAATCGCCTGTTGGCTTCTATGGTCATGGGAGTCAGCGAAACGCAATGGGTATCAGGCGTGAAGAAATCTGCCGGCTCGTTGAAGCCGATATGTCCGTCGTGTCCGATACCGAGCACCTGCAGGTCGATGGGGCCGAACCTTGCGATGATCTTATCATAATCCGCGCAGGCATTCTGAACATCGGGATTGGTTCCGTCAGGTACATAGGTATTGTCTATGGAAATGTTGACGCAGTCAAAGAGATTCTGATTCATAAAATGGCGATAGCTTTGCGGATGCGAAGAGGAAAGCCCGCAATATTCGTCCAGGTTTACAGAGGTCACCTTTGAAAAGTCAAGCAGCCCCTTGCGGAAGTCTTCTGCGAGGCAGGCATACATGCCTACAGGAGTGGATCCGGTCGCCAGACCGAGGACACAGTTGTTTTTGCTGATGATGAGCTGACGGATCTGATCCGCAGCGGCACGACTCATTTCGTCGTAGTTTTTTGCTTTTATGATCTTCATGGATGATTCCCCCGTTTTGCTGTCTTGGAGATGAGTAAAAGATGAATTCGAATTACGCTTCAGTTACTTTATAGCAGTACAAATCGGCAGGAACAATGAAATCGGGGCAAACGGCATGTACTTTCAAAAACGGCGGAAGGGGAGGACAAAACGGACCGGACAAAGGAGGATTTTCCGACCCCCTTTTGAAAGTAGATTCACAAAGAATTGCTGACCGGCCTTGTTTTTGATGTGCTAGAATGTTGGAAAAATGGTGTGAGGCGGCAATGTATCGGGTTCGAGAGAGCATTTTGCATGAATATCAGAACATGACTTCGGTGGAGCAAAGTGTTGCGGATTTTTTTCTGCGCAATGAAGAGGAATTGGACTTCTCATCCCGCAATATTGCGGGAACACTGTACACGTCGGAGGCAACGCTGTCGCGCTTTGCTCAAAAGTGCGGATACAAGGGCTACAGAGATTTTATTTTTGATTATAAAAGGGAGCTGGCCGAGGAGGCACGGGATAAGAACATCGGCGAGCTGGCCAAAAGAGTCCGCAACACGTATTCCAGGCTTCTCGAGAACGAATTTCAGAGTCTGGACGAGGGCGTGGTAAAAAATGTGGCGGAGATGCTGTGCAGATATCCGCGCGTGTTTGTGTGCGGCCTCGGCAGCTCGGGGCTGGCGGCAAGGGAGTTTTATCTGCGGTTCATGAGACTGGGACTGGATGTGCAGGCACTGACCGACACGCAGGTGATTTCGATGCGGGTTTCCATGTGCAATGAGGAAACCATGGTGATCGGGCTTTCACTCAGCGGCAAATCAAAGGAAATCCTGGATGCCATGAGGGCGGCGAAGAAGAAGGGAGCCGCAACCACCTTTATCACAGCGGACACGGAGACGGAAATGGTAAACGTCTGCGATGAGGTGCTGTATGTGGCTTCGGATCTGAATCTGGACGGAGGGACAGCGATTTCTCCGCAGTTTCCGATCCTGATGCTGATGGATGTTCTGTACACATATTACTTGAAGAACGATACAAAGGAGAAAACAAGAAGGTGGCAGGAGACGCTCAGCGCATTGAGGTATGACACAAGCCATAGTGACAGCAAAGATCCGTAGGAAATGACAGCATAAATCATCAGGAAGCGCCAGAGACCAGCAGGCAGAAGAAAGAAGCATACGGACATGGAAAAGAACGGCAAAATCTATTTGGGCATCGATATTGGCGGAACAGAGGTGAAATTCGGCCTGATGGATGCCGAGGGGATGATCCTTGGAACAAAGAAGGCCTCCGTATCCTTTGACGGATACGAAACGCCCGTCATAGAGACGGTAAAGAAGGAGGCACTGTCCTTTCTTCGGGAAGAGGCACAAAAGGGCGAGAGCGTGCCGGGAGGTCTGACAGCCGTCGGCGTATCCGCGACAGGACAGATTGATGCAGAACGCGGGGTGGTCTCGGGAACGGCAGGGCATATCAAAAACTGGGTAGGCACGGAAATCAAAAGGGAACTGGAGGAGGTATTTCAGCTGCCGGTACGCGTCGGCAACGATGCAAACTGCGCAGCACTGGGTGAATACTGGATCGGTGCGGCCAAAGGAAAACGAGACGTCATTGCCCTGACGATCGGGACAGGAGTCGGCGGCGGAATCATTACAGGAGGGCGGCTCCTGACCGGTGCCCGCGGCATTGCAGGAGAGATGGGACATGTTGTCATCCAGGCGGGAGGGGAGCTCTGCAGCTGCGGAAGCCATGGCTGTCTGGAGCGATACGGATCTACCGCTGCGTTGGTCCGAACCGTGGAGGCAAAGATGAAAAGCGGCGCAATACCGGAATTTGCCGGGGAAGTGAGCGGCCGGACAATTTTTGAATGCATCCGGGAGGGCCGGGCAAATCAGGAGCTTACGGATACGGTTCACCGGTGGATTGCGTATATCGCGGATGGCATTGTGAGCTTTGTCCATATCTTCAATCCGTCGATGGTGCTGATCGGGGGCGGGGTAAGCGAACAGGAAGAACTGTTCATAGAACCCCTCCGCAGGCTTGCATTTGAGAAAATGATGCCCTGTTACCGGGAAGGCCTTTCCATTGAGAGGGCGGTTCTGGGAAACAGGGCCGGATTCGCGGGGGCGGTTTTTCTGTGCCTGCAGGAGGGCCTGTAAAAAGCGGTGCAGTCAGCACGTATTGTACGAAATTACTTTCACATAGCAGCGAAACATCCGTCGGGAGCACAGGAAATGTGCTCCTTTTTTTGTCCTCTCGAAAGAGAAATGCGTTAGTACTTTCAGAATGACGGAAGAGTCTTGCGGGCATTTTGAGCAGTTAGTACAATATGCCCATGAAATGGTGACGAACAAAAATAAAATTGTTCATATTCAACACCACATAATGCCACGAAGTTGATTCGATGGCAGGAATCAGGGAGGTCAAGATGAAAAGGAAGAAGATGTTGAGTATTTGTCTGGCAGCGATGATGGT
>CAYXAN010000058.1:0-5617 GCA_964461705.1 uncultured Sarcina sp.
ATTGAGAGAATAGGATAGTGCAGATTTCATAAAAACGCACCTTTCTTAAGGAAAAGTCACTATTTGTAATGTAACAAATGAGATTATATCAGCAGAAAAGGAACAAGGGCGTATATTCACGGGTTTTATATGCGACAAACCAAAGCCATGATATCACAAAAATGCCTGCATTGTCTTTTTTATGCCTACCAATAAGAAAAAAAGATGTGATAATGTACATAGGCTGGCGGTGAATTCAAAAATAATTATTGCTAAATGCATGAATTGAGGAGCGCGAAGGTGTTTTAATGTGTGAAAATCTTCACACTCATATGATGCATGTGAAACAGGCAGCATGGCAGAGCCTTTGCCGCAGAAAATGAATCGGAGGAGCGATGAGCAGAAGGCAGAAGACATATTTGGAATGCGTTTTGTTTACGATGCCTTGCATTATTCTGGTATGCATTGTATTTTATGTTCCCTCCATTATGGGATTGTATTACTCCCTTACAAAGTGGAACGGGATTTCAAAGGATCCGGTTTTCATAGGACTATCGAACTACAAAGAGATTTTTGTGGATTCGTCGGATTTTATCAACAGTCTGTGGTTTACATTCCGCTATACGGGGCTCTTTGTGGTTGCAAGCAACATTTTGGCATTGGCACTTGCGGTGGCCCTGACAAAGAAATTTCATGGTGTGAGCGTTTTGCGCGGAGTTTTCTTTGTTCCCTATATCATGAGCCTGACGATCGTCGGTTTTATCTGGAAATTTATTTTTTCACAGGGCTTCAGCGCATTATATGATTTGACCGGCTGGGGATTTCTGAATTGGAGCTGGTTGGGAAGCGGAAAGTATGCTTTCTTTGCCATAGTCATCGTCGGCGTCTGGCAGTCACTGGGGTTTTATATGGTTCTGTATATTGCAGGACTTCAGTCGATTCCGTCGGATGTTCTTGAAGCGGCAACTGTTGATGGGGCTGGGGCAAGACAGAAATTTTTCATGATAACACTTCCGCTGCTGCGTCCGTCCATCATTACCTGTGTCTTCATGTCATTGACAAACTCGCTCAAGGTATTTGACATCATCCTGGCTCTGACAAAGGGCGGACCGGGAGAGTCTACCTACAGCGTTACGCTGAACATATATCGCGAGGCATTCCAGAAAAATAATTACGGACTGGGCTCAGCGAAGGCCATCATTTATTTCCTGATAGTCGTAGTCATCACGGAGCTCGTGATGATGTATATGAATCGACAGGATAGGGACTGACATGAAAAGAGAAACGAAAAGAAAGTGGAAAACTGTGATCCTGATGGTATGCATGATTGCAATTGCCTTGGTCTATATCTATCCCATCTATTTGATGGTGATCAACTCCTTTAAGTCGTTTCAGGAGGTGCTGACAGATGTATTGAGCCTTCCGGGCAAGATGATGCTGGAAAATTACACGTATGTTATGGACAAGATGAAGTATTTCCTCTTGTTTCGCAACAACGTGCTGATCACAACACTGAGCATCATTGGAATTGTGCTGTTTTCCTCCATGGCGGCATACATTACAGACCGTCGAAACAACCGTTATACCGTCATCGCAAGGAAAATCATTACGATCCCTATGCTGATCCCTTTTCAGACCATCATGATTTCCTTACTAAAGGTGACAACCGTCCTGCATCTGTCCGGAAGCAAGTTGGGTCTTAGCATTCAATATTGGGGTTTCGGCGTACCGATGGCGATGTTTATCTTCTATAATTTCATCTGCACTGTTCCAAAGGAACTGGATGAGAGCGCAGAGATTGATGGAGCCAGTACATTCCAGATATATTTACGGGTGATTTTTCCCCTGCTGAAGTCCGTGGTTTTTACCGTCATTGTTATTGATGTTATGTGGATATGGAACGATTTCCTGCTTCCGCTTTTGATGGTAAACAGCACAAATGAGACGAAGACGCTGGTTTTGGCGGCATACACGTTTGTGGGCCAGTTCAATACACAATGGCATTATGCTATGTCTTCCATGGTTTTGGCGGTGCTTCCGTCAATTATCATTTTTATTTTCCTGCAGAAATACATCGTAGACGGCGTTGTGGCAGGAGCTGTGAAGGGATAACAATCCGGGTCTTGCAGCCGGATTGCCAAAAAAAGGAGGGTTACATATGAAGAGAAAAGTTTTGGCTGCATTGTTGAGTTTGACTGCTGCGGCGTCACTGCTTGCCGGCTGTGGGAGTTCATCTGCTTCCTCTGAGAGCGAGACCGCTTCGACACAGGAGGAAGCCTCTTCGGAGGAGACGGCGGAGACAGAATCAGACGCCGAGACAGAGGCGGAGGCAGAGGAATCATCCGATGAACCGGCGGAGCTCTATATGTTCATCAGTGGGCCGGAGTATGCGGATGCGATTAATGAACTTATTGATGAGTACAAAAATGTTAAGCCCAATGTGACGATCAACTACGAGACCACACAGAACGATTATCCTACTATGCTGAAGGCAAAGCTGAACGCTGGAGATCTTCCGGATATTTTCTCGTCGACAGCAGGAAAGGAAATTGAGCTGTATAAGGAATACTCCTATGATTTGACAAATGAGCCGGTTTACGACGCATTGATTCCTTCGGTTCAGGCATCCATGGTGGATGCTGAGGGGAATGGCTGCTACGGCTTCCATTATTATGGCGCGGAATACGGCATCGTATACAACATGGATTGCCTGGAACAGGCCGGTTATACGGAGCCTCCCAAGACGTTGGACGAGCTTAAAGATCTTTGCGCGAGTCTTAAAGAAGTAGGAATTCAGCCATTCGCCTGCGGCTACGCAGAATGGTGGGTTTTCAAGCAGAGCCTGTTCCCGTTCATGACGCAGGCGGTGGATGATTACGCTGCATTTGTTACGGACATGTGCGCTGGGACAGATTCCATCAATAATTACGAAATGATGAGCGAGAATATGTTCGAATTCGTTGACATCGTAAAGAGTAATTGTGAGTCGAAGCCTCTTGAGTCCGATCTGGCCACGGCAGAAGCATCCTTGGCTATGGGAACGGCGGCTATGGGGCTTGGAATGGGTCCGTGGGCCGAGAATTCACCGCTCGAGATCAACCCGGACATGAACATTATGATTTACGGTTATCCTGTCAGCAACGATGCATCGGAGTGCCAGATTGCAATCGGCGCGGATCAGGCACTCAGGGTCAACAAGGACTCCGAAAATCTTCAGGCCGCACTTGACTTTGTAAACTGGTGGTTTACCTCTGATTTTGGCAAGAACTGGCTTACAACGGTGGGCGGAGTGCCTACCATCGACACGGATGGTGTATACACAAGCACGACGGCACAGCAGGGTGCAGAGCAGGCAGAGGAGTCCGGAGCCGGACTGGTTGGAACCGCTTATTGCTCAGACGCATTCTGGCAGGCATTTGGAGAGGACTTCCAGTCATATGTCGAAGGAACGGCAACCAAGGAGGAGACAATTTCTAAGATAGAAAAGGATTGGGTTGAAATCGATGGGGCAGAGTAAGCCGCCTCTCCGTATCCTTCATAAGTGTATGTAACATGATGCCCCGGCCGCAAGCAAAAGCGGCTGGGGCATTGCTTGTGGAAGCAGTCCGGCGATATGATTGAAATCAGTAAGCTCGTACCGGGAGACCGGAAGGAACAGAAAGAGGAAACGTAAACGAAGAAACAGAAAGAAGAAGCAGAAGGAAAGATCATGCGGAGATCACAGAAGGAGCCCATATGACACATCAAGAGGAGTTTTATATTACAGACGACGGGATTCGGCTTCACGCCAAATTGGACAGACCGAAAACGACACAGGAGGGGAAGCTGCCGTTGATGCTGCTGTTCCATGGCTTTACCGGGCACATGGAGGAGGATCATATTACGGCAGCCATGGAGGCGGCGGTACAGTCCGGGATGGCGGTTCTGCGGGTGGAGCCGTACGGACACGGAAAGAGTGAAGGGAGCTTTGAAAGGCATACATTATACAAATGGATCGGCAACGGCCTTGCCGTGATTGACTATGCAAGAGGACTTGATTTTGTGACAGATCTGTATATCTGCGGCCATTCCCAGGGAGGACTTCTCGCCGTCCTTCTGGCGGGGATGTGTCCCAATGTATTCAAGGCATTGATTGCGATGTCACCGGCTCTGATGATTCCGGAAGGGGCACGCAGCGGGATACTGCTGGGTCAAGCCTTTGATCCGCAGGAGATTCCGGACGTGATCTGCGGTCTGGACGGAAGAACACTGCGCGGTGACTACGCGAGGGTAGCACAAACCATTCATGTGGAGGACGAGATCGATCGATACCACGGCCCGGTGTGTCTGATTCACGGGGATGCCGATGAGCTGGTTCCGTATGAAAATTCGGTAAAAGCCGCTGAGCGATATGAAAGAAGTGTTCTCAAACCCATACGCGGTGCAGATCACTGCTATGATGGGCATATCCCGGAAATGCAGAAGGCATTGCAGGAATGCCTGCAGGAAATTCTGGTCTGAGGAAGGCGTCCCGGCAGAGTCTTTCCCATCCGCAGCATGGTATAATACAGGGCATGGCGACCTATGCAATCAGCGACATCCATGGCGCATATGACGAGTTCGAAAGACTCCTGGACAAGATCCATCTGCAGTATGATGGGTCAGATTCCTTATACCTTTTGGGAGATTACGGGGACTGGGGCTCTCAGTCCATTGAGGCTCTGCTTGCGGTGCAGAGGATGGATGAGGAATATCCCTTCGTTCACTGTCTGATGGGCAATCACGAGATGATGTTTCTGTCCGCACTGGAGGGAGGAATTCGGGAGGACCGAATTTCCGAGGCCTCCCGGATCTGGCTGGAGGACAATCGCGGGCAGGTGACCTGGGACGGCTTTTGCCGGCTTCCGGCAGGGGAGCGCAGAAGGCTGTATGACTGGATGAGGAGTCTGCCGTTTTCCATGGATGTGGAGCTGGAGGGACGCCGGCTCATGGTGGCGCATGCCTATCCCTTCTTTGACGATATGGAAATGGAGGAGACCGTCAGGCAGCGCAGCAGGATGGATGCGGTATGGAGGCGGCTCCTTCCGCGGGAGAATCCTTTCCAGAGCTATAAGGGAAGCAAAAGCTACAGCATGCTGATTTGCGGACATACCGTTACGGATTATTATTATCAGGAAACGGGGCGTCCGACGGGGCAGAGTCTGCTGGATGCACTTCCGACAGGGCATAACCGGATCTACCGCTCGGAGCGCTTTGTGGATATTGACTGCGGCGCCAAGTGCATGGAGCTCTCCGGTGAGGACGGCTCCATGAGGCAGGTGGCGTCGGATCGTGCAAGACTCGCGGCGTATTGTCTGGAGACCAACGAGGAATTTTATGTCGGGAAGCCAAGAGGACCGATCGGGGAGATGGTAAACGGCGAGACCGCGCCGGGGCTGGGGCTTCCCTGGTGGGAGCTGGAGGGAGTACAGCCGCCGGAGCACACTCTCACGGAATGGGGGACGGCCCTTCTGGAAAGAGAGAGAGTAGATTATCCAAGGGTGCCGGCCCCGCGGCTTCATTTGCCGGGACTGCAGCTGCCGGAGGATGAAAACGAGGAGACGGGCGGCCTCATTGCGTGGGCACAGCACCACGGCTTCGGGAGCCTGCGCACCCCGGC
>CAYXAN010000058.1:5717-9044 GCA_964461705.1 uncultured Sarcina sp.
TGCGGAATTTTCTATGCAGTATTTTTATACGGGATTTTCTGTACGGGAAAAGTGCCGGGACAGCGGTACAGGACGATAAAACAGGGCGTTGCGGGACGTTGCAGGGCGTGCCCTTCGGCAAGTGAGGAATGGAAATGCAGACATTGACATACCGGAGTATTGCTGCGCTGGCTGCAGGAGTCGGCGCAGCAATCTTTTTCTTTTTGCGGTGGGTTCACCGAAAAAGCGCCCCCAGGGGGCTCCCCATGGATGAAATGGAGGGGCACGACTTCGAATATTACTGTGCGGAGCTGCTGCGCCAGTACGGCTTCTGCGAGGTGGAGGTGACAAAGGGGAGCGGAGATTTCGGTGCGGACATCCTGTGCGAGCGGGACGGCATCACCTACGCCGTGCAGTGCAAATGCTATGACGCCCTGGTGGGGGTCCATGCCGTACAGGAGGTTTATGCGGGCAAGGATTATTATGACCGCATGGTAGGGGTCGTCATGACCAATCGGTTTTTTACGCAGCCTGCCCGGACCATGGCCCGGAAGCTGAACGTGCTCCTGTGGGATCGGGACTGGATCGAGCGCGGAGAGTGAACGATCGCAAGGAAAACAAGGATGAAATCGCTGCAGTATCTCCGCCGGGTCCCTTCGCCGGCCGGTGCCTGCACAGGGACAAGAAAGCTGCGTTTTGCCGACGCGGAGACAGAAAAGCCCCCGCATATCCATGACGTTATGCTAAAATAGCCGTAGCTGCTCATCCGTGCACCTCTGTACGGAAGGAGAGTGCGAAACAGACAGACCAATATATCGAGTATCCGAAGGGGAGGGGAACATGGATCAGACAAGGATTCAGAGGGAAATCGAAGAGGGGAAGGCCGTTCTCGGAATCGAGCTGGGCTCCACCCGCATTAAGGCGGAACTGATCACCACGGACAATGTCCCCGTGGCTGAAGGGTCATGGGAATGGGAGAACCGTTTGGAAAACGGAATCTGGACCTATTCACTGGAGGATGTCTGGAGCGGTCTGCAGGGCTGCTACGCGGATCTTCGAAGGAATGTGCAGGCAGTCTACGGCGTGTCCATTCACAGACTGTCCGCCATCGGCATCAGCGCGATGATGCACGGCTACCTTGCCTTCAATGACAAGGATGAGCTGCTGGTACCGTTCCGCACCTGGCGCAATACCATCACGGCTGAGGCGGCAGGGAAGCTGACGGAGCTTTTTCAATACAATATTCCGCAGCGCTGGAGCATCGCACACCTGTATCAGGCGATCCTGAACGGGGAGGAGCATGTCCGGGACATCCGGTTTGTGACGACGCTGGCGGCCTATGTTCACTGGCAGCTGACCGGAGAGAAGGTCATCGGCGTGGGAGACGGCTCCGGAATGTTCCCGATCAGCATGGAAACGCATGATTTTGACCCCGTCATGGTGGAGAAATTCAATGCACTGATAGCGGATAAGGGATATGAATGGAAGATGCCGGAGGTATTTCCCCGCAACCTGAGGGCAGGTGAGAGTGCCGGCGTCCTGACAAGGAAGGGCGCAGAGCTTCTGGATGTTTCCGGCGAGCTGGAGTCGGGAATTCCGATGTGCCCGCCGGAGGGAGATGCCGGAACCGGAATGGCCGCCACCAACGCGGTCGCCAAAAGGACCGGAAACGTTTCCGCCGGCACATCCTGCTTCGGAATGATTGTGCTGGAGCATGATCTTCGGCAGGTCTATCCGGAGATCGATCTTGTGACGACGCCCTCCGGGGATCTGGTCGCCATGGCGCACTGCAACAACTGCACCTCGGATCTGAATGCGTGGGTGAATCTCTTTGAGGAGTTCTGCACCGCCATGGGCATCAAGGCGGATAAGAATACGCTGTTCTCCGTTCTGTACAACAAGGCCCTGGAGGGCGAAAAGGACTGCGGCGGTCTTTTGGCCTACAATTATTACTCCGGTGAGCCGATTACCGGAATGGCCGAGGGACGTCCTCTGTTTGCCCGCACGCCGCAGGCAAATCTTAATCTGGCCAACTTCATGCGGGTACATCTGTACGCCTCCTTGTCGGTGCTGAAGGCCGGAATGGATCTGCTGCTCAAGAAGGAGGGCGTAAAGGTAGACAATATGATGGGCCACGGCGGCCTGTTCAAGACAAAGGGGGTCGGGCAGAGGATTTTGGCCGCGGCCCTGAATACGCCGGTCACCTGCATGACCACGGCAGGAGAGGGCGGCGCCTGGGGCATTGCCCTTCTTGCGGCATACATGGTCCGCGGGGATGGAAAGGCACTGGATGAGTGGCTGAATGAGAACGTATTTGCCGCCGCTGCGGGCAAGACCGTGCAGCCGGATCCGGAGGATGTGGCCGGCTTTGACGCGTACATGGAGCATTATGAGCAGGGCCTGCCTGTTGAGGCGGCTGCGGTTCAGGCAATGAGATGAGAAGATAAACAGGCGATGGAGGAGATTATGCTCGAAGAACTGAAAAAGCAGGTTTATGAAGCCAATATGCTGCTGCCGCAGTACGGTCTTGTGACCTTTACCTGGGGCAACGTGTCCGGAGTCAGCAGGAAGGACGGTGTTTTTGTCATCAAGCCGAGCGGCGTGGACTACGATAAGCTGACGCCGGAGGACATGGTGGTGGTGGATTTTGACGGCAACAAGGTGGAGGGAGATATGAATCCCTCATCGGACACACCGACCCACGCCTATCTCTACAGGAGCTGGGACAAGATCGGAGGGATTGTACACACGCACTCTCCCTATGCGACCAGCTGGGCACAGGCGGGGCGCAGCATTCCCTGCTACGGCACGACCCATGCGGATTATTATTACGGCGAGGTGCCCTGCCTTCGCACCCTGACGAAGGAGGAGATTGAAGAAGCCTACGAGCGCAACACGGGTGTTCTGATCGTGGACGAGTTTGCACGGATGGAAAAGGATTATGAGGCGGTTTCGGCCTGCCTTTGCTCGAATCATGGACCCTTCGCCTGGGGGAAGGATCCGGTGGACGCGGTACACAGTGCGGTGGTTCTGGAGGAGGTTGCCAAAATGGCTTATCGGACCGAGCTCATCAATCCGAAGGTCATGCCGGCACCGCAGGCTCTGCAGGACAAGCATTACTATCGTAAGCATGGCACAGGTGCCTATTATGGGCAGTGAAGATAGAGGAGGGAACAGCATTGAAAAATCTGGAATTGAAGAAAACGGCCAATGAAATCCGTAAGGGCATTGTGACTGCGGTCTACTCTGCCCAGGCAGGGCATCCCGGGGGATCGCTTTCCGCCGCAGATCTGTACACCTATCTCTTTTTTGAAGAGATGAATGTGGGACCGGAGCTGATCGGGAATC
>CAYXAN010000059.1:0-9034 GCA_964461705.1 uncultured Sarcina sp.
TCCAGGAGGCGTGAGGAACAACATGAGGGAACTGACAAAGACCTATGATCCGCAGGCAATTGAGGATCGGATTTACAAAAATTGGGAAGCGAAGAAGTATTTTCACGCAGAGGTGGATCACAGCAAAACGCCCTTCACCATCGTCATTCCGCCGCCGAACATCACAGGACAGCTGCATATGGGGCATGCGCTGGATCAGACCATGCAGGATATCATCATCCGCTTCAAGAGAATGCAGGGCTACAACGCACTGTGGCAGCCCGGAACGGATCACGCCTCCATTGCAACCGAGGTGAAGGTCATCAACGAGCTGAAAAAGCAGGGAATCACAAAGGCGGATCTTGGGCGCGACGGATTTCTTGAAAAGTGCTGGGCCTGGCGTGAGGAATACGGAAGGCGCATTGTAAACCAGCTCAAAAAGCTGGGCTCCTCCTGTGACTGGGACCGCGAGCGCTTTACGATGGATGAGGGCTGCAACAAAGCAGTGACCGAGACCTTTGTGAAGATGCACAAAAAGGGCTGGATTTATAAGGGCAACCGCATGGTCAACTGGTGCCCGGTGTGCCGGACCTCCATTTCGGATGCCGAGGTGGAATACAAGGAGCAGGCCAGCCATTTCTGGCACATCAAGTATCCCCTCATCGAGGCGGACGGAAGCGTCAGCAAGACGCGCTTTCTGGAGTTTGCCACCACACGTCCGGAGACGATGCTGGGTGATACGGCCGTTGCCGTGAATCCGGAGGATGACCGCTATAAGGATCTGATCGGACAGATGGTGATGCTGCCCATCGTGAATCGCCCGATCCCGATTGTAGGGGACGAGCATGCGGATCCGGAGGCAGGCACCGGCGTGGTAAAGATTACGCCTGCACACGACCCGAATGACTTTGAGGTCGGCAAGCGGCACAATCTGCCTGTGATCAATATCCTGAACGATGATGCCACCATCAATGAGGCCGGCGGCAAGTACGAAGGAATGGACCGGTACGAGGCAAGAAAGGCCATCGTGGAGGAGCTGGATGCCATGGGCCTTCTGGTGTCCATTGAGGATCTGACGCACAATGTGGGAACCCATGACCGCTGCGGCACCACGGTGGAGCCGATGGTAAAAGAGCAGTGGTTCGTCAAAATGGACGAGCTGATCCGGCCTGCCGTCAAAGCGGTTGAGGAGGGGGACATCCGGCTCATTCCAAAGAGCATGGAGAAGACCTACTACAACTGGACCAACAACATCAAGGACTGGTGCATTTCAAGACAGCTCTGGTGGGGACACAGGATTCCGGCCTGGTACTGCGATGACTGCGGCGAGACCATGGTGGCGTCGGAGGCCCCGTGCCGATGCACAAGGTGCGGAAGCGAGCATCTGACGCAGGATCCGGATACGCTGGATACGTGGTTCTCTTCGGCTCTGTGGCCCTTTGAAACGCTGGGCTGGCCCGAGCAGACGGAGGATTTGAAGTATTTCTATCCGACGGATGTACTGGTTACCGGCTATGACATCATTTTCTTCTGGGTGATCCGGATGATTTTCTCCGGGTACGAGCAGATGGGGGAGAGACCCTTTAAAACGGTGCTGTTCCACGGCCTTGTCCGTGATTCGCAGGGGCGGAAGATGTCAAAGTCTCTCGGCAACGGCATTGATCCTCTGGAAATCATCGATCAGTACGGTGCGGATGCGCTGCGCCTGACCCTGATCACCGGAAACGCGCCCGGCAATGATATGCGCTTTTACATGGAGCGTGTGGAGAACAGCCGGAACTTTGCCAATAAGATCTGGAATGCCGCCCGCTTTATCATGATGAACATGGAGGAGGGGAAAGAAGCGGATCCTGCTGTCATGCCGGAAGGGCTGCAGCCGGAGGATCACTGGGTTCTCTCCACCTTCAACACCATGGTGAAGGATGTGACGGAGAACATGGAGAAGTTCGAGCTGGGCATCGCTGTTCAGAAGGTTTATGATTTCATCTGGGGAGAGTTCTGCGACTGGTACATCGAGATGGTAAAGCCGCGGCTTTACCGCACGGACGATGCAGCAGGCAAGGAGGCGGCGCTGTGGACGCTGCAGACGGTTCTTGTCGGCAGCCTTAAGCTCCTGCATCCCTACATGCCCTTTATCACTGAGGAAATCTTTACCACAATCCAGACGAAGGAGGCCACCATTATGACCTCGGCATGGCCCGTCTGGGAGGAGCGTTTTTCGTTCCCTGCAGAGGAAAAGGACATTGCCATGATCAAGGATGCGGTGTCCGGCATCCGTAAGATGCGCAGCGACCGGAATGTGGCACCATCCAGGAAGTCCAAGGTGTACGTGGTGTCCGAGCAGGAAAAGGTTCTGGAGGTGTTCCGCAGGGATCAGCTGTTTTTTGAGACGCTTGCCTACGCAAATGAGGTGGTGCTGCAGAAGGATCAGACAGGCATCCCGGAGGGAGCCGTGTCCGTCATTGAGCCCTTTGCAACCTTCCTTGTCCCGATGCAGGATCTGATGGACATTGATGCCGAGCTGGAGCGCCTTGTCAAGGAGCAGAAGCGTCTTGCCGGAGAGCTGAAGCGCTCGGAGGGCATGCTCTCCAATGAGCGGTTTCTGGCGAAGGCTCCCGCACAGAAGATTGCCGAGGAGAAGGAAAAGCAGGAAAATTACCGCCTCCAGTACGAGTCGGTGGAGGCGATGCTGCAGCAGCTGAAGGCCCTGCAATAAGGGAATTGCCATGATCAATTTTGACGAGGAAATCAAGAAGTTCCATCCCAGCCTGGAAATCAATGACGTCGAGAATGCCATCTACAATCAGGATATGAAGGATATGGTGGATGTCATGCTCCGTATGACCAAGGATGGCGTGTACGGCGCGGAAAGCTCGCCGGCACATGTGCCGCCGCACACGATGGGGATGATGTAGATATGTATTGCTACAAATGCGGCTGCGAGCTCAACAGAACGGAGCACTGTCCGAACTGCGGAGCGGATGTGGCGACATACAAGAAAATTATCTATACGTCCAACTATATGTACAATGAGGGACTGCAGAAGGCACAGGTAAGGGATCTTACCGGTGCCATTCTGGCGTTGAAGAACAGTCTGTGGTTCAACAAGGACAATCTGGACGCCCGAAACCTTCTGGGACTGATTTATTATGAAATCGGGGAGACGGTGGCAGCCCTGTCGGAATGGGTTATTTCCAAGAACATCAACGACGAGAGAATTCACCGAAAGGAGAATCCGGGAGCGGATTATCTGTCTCAGGTACAGGCCAGCAAGCAGACCATGGAGAACCTGGACGCCTCCATTGAACGGTACAATCATGCTCTGGAGTGCTGCTATTCCGGCAATCTGGATGTGGCGGTTCTGCAGCTTAAAAAGGTTCTGACGATCAATCCGAGGTATCTTCGGGCACGGCAGCTCCTGACCCTGCTGTACATTGAGAGCAGGCAGTACAAGCGCGCGGCGCGGGAGATTCAGAAGTGTCTGCTTCTGGACGTCAACAATACGACGACGCTGCGTTATCAGAAGGAGGTTGAGACCCTGCTGGCGGCGGAAGCCGGAGGTGACGGAAAAGGCGGACGGAGCGGCCGCACGGCCAACATCCGCACGGTGAAAACTGCAGGGCCCGACGGCAGCGGAGGCTCCAAGGCCGCAGGTGCTTTGGGCAAATCCCGGAGCGGGCGCAGCAAGAGACCCAAGATCGGCAGTGTCATCAAATATACGGCGGACAATGAAACCATCATTCAGCCGGTCAATGCAAGGAACCCGGGGGTGGACGGCTTTGGCCTTCCCTCCTGGATTTACGGCGGCGTGATAGGACTTCTGGTGGGGGCCGTGGCCGTCGGATTTCTGATTATGCCGGCCCGCGTGCAGTCGATTCGATCCGAGGCACAGCAGCAGATCCGGGACATCTCCGCGGAGTCTGACACAAAGGATTCAAAGATCACGGATCTGCAGAGTCAGGTGGACAGTCTGACTGCGCAGGTGACGACGTATCAGGAGAAGGAGGAGCTCTCGGAGACAGGCAACGATCCGACCTCGAAGCGAAATTCTCTGATGCTGAGTGCGGCCTGTTACATTGAGGATTCCGTTCAGGTTCAGAAGGCGGCGGACGCTCTGGGCACCATTGATCCGACAACCGCATCCGACGATATGTCTGAGGAATATATCAGGCTGTATAACGACCTTTATCCTCTTTTGAGGGCGGAGATTCTGCAGAGCTATGCGACAGCCGGTCTGGAGGCCTATAAGGCACAGGAAGCAGATTATGAAGCGGCCGTGACCAATCTGGAAATGGCCAACAAGTTTGAAGATACGGACAATTACGGACAGACCTGGCCGGAGCGCCAGTATGCTCTGGCAGACAGCTACTATCAGCTGTATCAGCAGGCAGAGGACAAGACGAAGGCCGCCGATTATCTTACCCGGGCAAGGACGGTGATCGATGCGCTGACAGAGGCCTTCCCGGATTCGGAGTATACCGCGAAGGCAAAGGATCTGTCGGAGCAGCTGCCGGAGACAACAGCAGGGACGTCTGCCGATACGGATGAAACAGCACAGGGTGAGGGGACTGCCGATACGGACGGGGCGGCTGAATCCGATGCAGCGGGAACCGGTACAGCGGGTACTGATACAGTGAGTACCGATACAGCAGGCACCGGAGCGGATGCGTCGGGGACAGGAGTCTCTCAGGAGACAGAAAGCGAAGAGGAACCCTGAAATCCGCAAAAAGCGCACCGGTACGTTGGTGCGCTTTTTGCGAGGGGTGCGCTCTGCGCCCTGCGGCAGACGGAAGGCAGACAGAATGGCACAAAGAGAAATGGAATTCAAGATGGAGCGGCGGGGATTGCTGAAGGCCGGCGATCATGTGACGGTATCCGAGGGATTGCTGCCAAGCAATTATTACTACACGATCAATCCGTCGCTGGCTATGAGCGGGAACGTTCCCTTTCCCCAAAGACTGCGCGCGACGGAGGGAGATGTCATTTCCGTGGAGGAGAACGAACGGGGATTCTACGTAAAGGTTGTATTTGAGGAAAAATGACACAGGATAAGCAGATCAGAACACAGACAACGGAAGGATTGCTGCAGCCGGGAATGCCCCTGCGAAATGCGGTTTACTGCTTTTTGGGAGCATTGATCTGGGGGACAGCCTTCGTGGCGCAAAGCGTAGGCGGCGAGGAAATCGATGCCATGACCTTTGTGGGGCTGCGGTTTCTTATGGGTGCCGCCGTTCTCCTGCCGCTGCTGATTGTACGCGGCAGGATGAGGGAAAAGCGAATCCTGCAGGGAGACCGAACCGTGAGCCGGCCGGATCACAGGAAAGCGGTACGAGGAGGCATCATCTGCGGCATCGCGCTTCTTTTGGCCTCCTGGCTTCAGCAGGCGGCCATTCCGCAGGTGACGGTGGGAAAGGCAGGGTTTCTGACGGCTCTTTATATCATTCTGGTTCCGATCCTGTCTTTTCTGTTTACCAGACGCTCGAGCGCAAAGGTATGGGTCGCTGCCGCGATCGCATTGGTCGGCCTGTTCTTTTTGTGCGTACAGCCGGGAGAGAGCCTTTCTGTCGGCAGATGGGAGTTGACCCTTCTTTTGTGTGCCCTGGCCTTTTCCGTTCAGATCATGAGCGTGGATCATTTTGTGTCGGAGGCGGACGGCGTGGAGCTGTCCTTCCTTCAGTTCCTGACAACGGGGGTGCTGGGGACGGTTCTTGCTTTTTTGCAGGGGAATCTTCATCTTTCCGGCGCATCCGCCGGAGCGCTGCTGTCCTTGGCCTATGCGGGGGTTTTTTCCAGCGGGATTGCATATACGCTGCAGATTCTGGGTCAGAAGGGAGCGGATCCGTCCATCGCTTCCCTGATCATGTCCATGGAATCGGTGATCAGTGCGGTTTCGGGCTTTCTTTTTCTGCATCAGACCTTGTCTTCCCGTGAGCTTGCGGGCTGTATTCTCATGGCGGGAGCCATTGTGCTGGTACAGATGCCGCAGATAAAAAGAAAGGAGAAGGGAGGAGCCGGCCTGTCCGTTTTCCTTGTGCTGATGATTTTGCCGGGCATTCTTTCCGGATGCTCTTCCGCTCCCGGGGCAGAGGAGCAGGAGGGTCAGGAAGCGACAAGTGAGCAGAAGCTCCTGGAGGCCGGAGCCTATCAGGCTGCCGTGGACGCCTTAAGCAGCAAGATACAGGACGGAGACGACACCGAGGAAAATCGAAGGCTTCTTGGCATTGCCTACATGGGACTGGGTGATTACGAGCAGGCAGTGCAGGCACTGGAGTCGGCCCTGAATGCCTCCGGCATCGTTCCGACACAGATGGAGTATGACATCAACGATTACCTTGGTGTATGCTATTACAAGCTGGGAAACTATGAGGAGGCTCTGGAAATTTACGATGCCATTGTCACGATGCAGCCCAAAAATGCGGACGCTGTTTTTTTAAGGGGTGCGGTCCGGCTTCAGCTTGGGGACACGGAGGGAATGCAGAAGGATTTCTCCAGGGCGATTTCACTGGAGCCGACCGATTATGACCGTCTGCTGTCCATCTACACGGTTTTGTCGGATCACGGCTATGAAGAAGAGGGGAGAGCCTATCTTCAGGAGGCATTGGAGCAGAATGACGCCGCCATGTCCGGCTATGATAAGGGACGCCTTGCCTATTACAGCGGGGATTACGAGACGGCGCAGGTCAATCTGGAGCAGCTGCACAACAATTCGGATGAAAATGTGGTTCTGATGCTGGGACGAACCTATGAGGCGCTGGGAGATTACAATTATGCCACCAACGTGTACAAGACATTCCTGGCATCCAACACCGCCTATCCGGAGGTTTACAACCAGCTGGGCATGTGCTGCATGCGGATGGAGGACTATGATGCCGCATTGGAGGCCTTTCAGGAGGGAAAGGAGCTGGGCGGGAATGAGTTTTTGCAAAGCCTTTCTCTCAATGAAATCATTGCATACGAATACAAGGGAGATTTCGAGACCGCCAAGACGCTGATGGAGGCATATCGGTCGGCCTATCCCGGGGATGAGAAGGCCGCCCGGGAGGAAATCTTTCTGAAGACACGATAGAGGCGGCAGCCTGCATCGCGGATGCGCCGTTCGCTGTGTATTGCGTATGCAAAGGGATTCCGTGCGCGAAGGGAGAACAAAGAAGGAGGCACACATGATTTCAAAGCTAATCAACAAGATTCAGGAGAAGAACGCACCCGTTGTGGTCGGTTTGGATCCGCAGATGAGTTTTCTTCCGGAGCTGCTTCTGAAGGATGCGGCCAAGCGTGTGAGCGAGAACGCACTGGATGAGGATCTCTCCATTGCGGCGGATGCGATCTGGCACTTCAACAAGGAAATTGTGGATGCCGTGGCGGATTTGGTTCCTGCAGTGAAGCCGCAGATTGCCATGTATGAGCAATTCGGTATCGCCGGTATGATGACCTATTGGAGAACGGTACGCTATTGTCAGGAAAAGGGACTCATCGTTATCGGAGATGTGAAGCGGGGGGACATCGGATCGACCTCAGAGGCCTATGCAAGGGCACATCTGGGCCGCGTGGAGATCGGCGGACACCGCATTCGTGTATTTGACGAGGATTTTGCGACCGTTAACCCGTATTTAGGAACGGACGGCATCAAGCCCTTTGTGGACGTCTGCAATCAGGAGGACAAGGGAATTTTTGTCCTGGTAAAAACCTCCAATCCCTCCAGCGGGGAGTTTCAGGACGTGAAAACTAAGGACGGACGCCCTATGTATGAGGTGGTAGGAGAAAAGGTCCGGGAATGGGGAGAGCTGTCCATGGACGGAGCCTACAGCAACGTGGGGGCCGTGGTGGGAGCCACCTATCCGGAGCAGGCAAAGGCTCTGCGCCAGCAGATGCCTCATACCTTCATTCTGGCACCGGGGTACGGTGCACAGGGGGCAACGGCGAAGGATCTTGCGGGATTTTTTGACAAGGAGGGCAGCGGTGCCATTGTCAATTCCTCCCGGGGAATCATTGCCGCCTACAAAAAGGAGGCCTATGCGCAATACGGCGAGAAGGGCTTTGCAGATGCGGCAAGGGCAGCAACCGCCGATATGATTGAGGACCTGCGGTCTGCGCTGGCATAACGGGGAAACCTTCGGGGCGGCAGAGAACGGGCAGCGGCTCCGGCGGCGCAAAAGGGGAAGATGAGGACGATGATGGAACAATACAAACGCGAATTTATCGATTTTATGCTGGAATCCAAGGTGCTGAAGTTCGGCGAGTTCACCTTGAAGAGCGGACGGAAGTCCCCCTTTTTCATGAATGCGGGGGCCTATCAGAACGGAACACAGCTTTGCCGACTGGGAGAGTATTATGCACGGGCCATTCACGATGCCTACGGCCTTAACTTTGATGTCCTGTTCGGGCCTGCCTACAAGGGGATTCCGCTTGCCGTGGCAACCGTCATGGCCATCAGCCGCCTGTACGGTGTGGATGTCCGGTACTGCGCCAACCGCAAGGAGGTGAAGGATCACGGCGATACCGGTATCCTTCTTGGCAGCAGGCTGAGGGACGGCGACAGAGTGGTCATCATTGAGGACGTCACGACCTCCGGCGCTTCGATGGCGGAGACCGTACCGATCCTTCGGGCACAGGCAAAGGTGGACATCCTTGGCCTTATGGTTTCCTTAAACCGTATGGAGGTGGGAATGGAAGGAAGAGGCTCTGCCCTGGATGAAATCAGGGACAGGTACGGCTTCCCTGCCGGCGCCATCGTCACCATGGGCGAGGTCATTGATTACCTTGGAAAGCCCAGAGAGGGAGAACAGACGCCCTTTCTGACAGAGGACATCCGGAAAGCATTGGATCGATACTATGAGGAATACGGGGTACATTGATTGAGACGAGGGCACGGACATCTGTTCAACAGCAGGGAGATATCCACCAATGCACTGCTGTCGGTGACATTGGGCGGGATATCCCTGGCAGCCTGCTGCATCATGATTTATCTGGCATACGAGAATGGCGGTCAGGCGCAGCTGCGCCACGGCGGCGTCGTTTTCGTATGTCTTTTTTTGGCACTGACGGGGATGATTCTGAG
>CAYXAN010000060.1:0-8967 GCA_964461705.1 uncultured Sarcina sp.
TGGTCGGTGCCTTCAAAATGCCTCGTCTTGTCTGGACGAATGTGGATTTTCTGAAGTCTCTGGACGGCCGTCAGTTTGCGTCCGGCTTTGCCGAAATCATGAAAAGTGCGCTGATCAAGGACAGCGACTTCTATGTCTGGCTCATCGACAGGATGGTGGAGATCCGGGAGCGCGATTCTTCCGTCCTCTCTGAAATGCTGTATCGCAGCAATGAGATTAAAAAGAAGGTGGTGGAAGCGGATCCTTACGAAAAGGGAGAGCGGATGCTGCTGAATTTCGGTCACACCATCGGTCATGCCATTGAAAAACACCTGAATTTCGAAATGACGCACGGCGAATGCGTTGCTCTCGGCTGTGTGGCAGCCGCCTATATTTCCTATCAGCGAAAGCACCTGTCCTGGGAGGAATACTACGAAATAAGGGACATGTTCGTTCCCTTCGGTCTGCCCATTTCCCTGAAAAGTGTTGATGCCGACGCCATCCTGCAGCTGACCAAGTCTGACAAAAAGGCCCGCAACGGATTGGTTCGTTTCGTTCTTCTTCGCAGCATCGGTGATGCCTACGTGGATGAATCCGTGACGGATGCGGAAATGCTGGCAGCCATTCGCGAGCTTGATTTCTCAGTCAAAACAGGAGAAAAATCATGAACGCTTCTCTTGAATGCCCGGAAAAGGGCTCTTCCGGGGAGCTCTCCTCCCGCAGCAGCATGAAAAGAAACAGCCCCCACAGCAAAATCACGGCTGCCGCAGGATTTCTTGTGTGGATTCTCCTTGTTGCTCTGGATTTATGGTCCAAGTCCGCTGCAGAGATTCGTCTTCAAAACGGTCGTATTCCGGTCATCCCCGGTGTTCTGGAATTCTATTATCTGCAGAATACCGGCGCAGCGTTCAGCCTTCTTGAGAACGCACAGTGGCTGTTTATTCTCATCGCCGGGATTGTTGTCCTGCTGATCGGGTGGTTTCTCACAAGAGTTCCAAGGAGCAGACGATATCTGCCGCTGACCTCCAGTCTGATCCTGATCAGCGCCGGAGCAGCCGGCAACCTGATCGATCGGGTTCGTCTTGGTTATGTGCGGGACTTTATTTATTTTTCCCTGATAAACTTCCCTGTGTTCAATGTGGCAGATATCTACGTGACCGTTTCCACTGTCCTGCTGGTCCTTCTGATTCTGTTTTATTACAAGGAAGAGGATTTTTCCTTTCTCAACCGCCGCACAAGGATATGAATACAAACACATTCGTTGTAAATGAAGAGGAAGAGGGCGTCCGTCTGGATAAGCTCCTTGCTAAGGAGCTCCCGGACTACTCCCGAAGCTATCTGCAGCGTCTTTTAAAGGACGGTCTCGTGCTTGTCAACGGAAAACCTGCCAAAGCCTCCCTGCGGGTCAGAGAGGATGACCTGGTGGATTTCTCTATTCCCGACAGGATTCTTCCTGATATTGAACCGGAAAACATTCCATTGGACATTCTTTATGAGGATGACGATGTTCTTGTTGTAAATAAGCCGAAGGGGATGGTTGTTCACCCTGCTCCCGGGCACTATACCGGGACACTTGTCAATGCCGTCCTGTATCACTGCGGCAGCTCCTTATCCGGCATCAACGGCGTCATGCGGCCCGGCATTGTACACCGCATTGATCGCGACACCACCGGTTCCCTTCTGATATGCAAAAACGACGCATCGCACCGCAGCATCGCTTTGCAGCTGAAAGATCACAGCATCCGCCGCCGCTATGTGGCGATCTGTTACGGTGACCTGAAGCAGGAGGATCTTACCATCTGCGCCAGCATCGGGCGCGATCACAGCGATCGCAAAAAGATGGCGGTGGTTCCGGACGGAACCGGAAAGACCGCTGTCACGCATGTGCACGTACTGCAGCACTTTCATGGCTACACTTATGTGGAGTGCCGATTGGAGACCGGCCGCACGCACCAGATACGCGTCCATATGGCGCATATCGGGCATCCTCTGCTGGGAGACGCCGTATATGCCGGCTCCCGCAAATCCCCCTATCACCTGGAGGGTCAGTGTCTGCACGCCAAAACTCTTGGCTTCGTGCATCCCGTCACGAAGGCATACATTGAAATCGATGCACCCCTTCCGGAATACCTGACGCATCTGCTGGACATTCTCTGATTCCGCCGCCTGTAGGCGGCCGATTCACGTTGAAATCGGCAGATGCTGAAACTACCATGCCTGCTCGCGCAGACACCACAGCAAGTAAAAATCTTTCAAACAGAATGCTGAAACAAAATGGCTTCTGATACGTATATATTGAATAAAGAGGGCTTTCAAAATAGCGGTATAAACTGTAATTTGTGCACAACTAAGTTTGCAAATACAGAGGAAGTTCCTTATAATGTAGAAAGCAAAAAAGTTGGGCGTGCGGCTTTCCGCCGGTCAGCTTGTAAGGAGGCAGGATGAAAACAATTATTACAATCGGCAGGCAGTTTGGATCCGGCGGACGCGAGATCGGTGAGAAGCTCGCTGCACACTACGGAATCAAATATTACGACAAGGAGCTCATTGCTCACGTTGCCAGCAACAGCGGCTTCTGCAAAGAAATGGTGGAGCATCACGACGAGCGGGCAACCAGTTCCTTTCTGTACAATCTGGTCATGGATACCTATTCCTTTGGCTACAATGCATCCAGCTTTGTAGACATGCCCATCAGCCAGAAGGTGTTTCTGGCGCAGTTCGATACCATAAAAAAGCTTGCCGAGGAAGGCCCGGCTGTATTCATCGGGCGTTGTGCAGACAATGCGTTGGCTGAGCGGGATAACGTCATCAATATTTTCATCCATGCGGATGAGGATTCCCGAATTGCAGAAATCATGAAGCGCTATCCGGATATCAACTCAACGCAAAAGGCTCGCGATTTCATGAACAAAAAGGACAAACAGCGTCAAAGCTATTACAATTATTACTCCAGTCATAAATGGGGTCGCGCCGATTCCTATGATTTCTCCATCAATTCAGCACTCCTTGGGATTGAAGGCACGGTAAATCTGATCTGTCAGATGGTCGATGACTTTGAAGCCAAGTAAGGACAATTTCCTGTTCCCCGCGAGGCAGAAAGGCCCGAAAGAGGGCTTGGGGATGTAGATCCTATTATTCGCAAAATGCAGATTTTACGAATAGAACACTGTCGGAAACAAGCATAGAAACAAATAAGGTAACTGCCCAGCCACATCTCGATTTTCCTGCGGAAAAACTCGATGTGGCTGGGCAGAGGAGCTTCGCTCCTTGCCCACATGTCAATTTCAACATGAATCCGTCCACAAGCGGCCGATTCATGTTGAAATTGGCAGGTGCTGAACAGATACCAAATAAAAAAGCCGGAACTCTCACCATAGGGAAAGGTTCCGGCTTTTCAGTACCCGCATAACTGTTCGTAAAATCTTTTGTCCACATTATGAACAATTCGCAAAATCTCCTTCTACTCGCGTTCTATACAAAAATTCTATACAAAATCCTCCCTCATGGGATTAAAAATGTCCAGCAAAATCCCTGCTTCCCTGCAGACGCAGCCGTGTATGACGCCGTCCTCCTTCAGAATGGCATCCCCTTTCCGCACGGTTTTTGTGACTCCGTCTACGGTAAATTCAAATACCCCTGAAACCACATAGGTAATCTGGGTATGAGGATGGCTGTGCAATGCTCCTACTGCTCCTGTTTCAAAGGTGTTTTCCACGCACATCAGCGCATCGGTATAGGCCAATACCCGGCGTGTGACGCCTGCTCCTGCAGGTTGGGGAACAACATCCTCATGAAAGACCCACCGTTCCTTCTTTTCTGTCAGCTTCATAATGATCCTTTCCCTGTTTATTGTTGTGGTGCCCGCTTGCGCAGGCATGATTGTTTCTGCACCTGCCGATTTCGGCATGAACGGGTCGTTCGCGGGCGAATTCTTGTTTGAAATTGACCAGGCTTGAACTTCCTTTCATGCAAGGAGCATATCCACAGCCTCTGTCAATTGCTCCGCGCTGAAGTGATGCGGTCCCCCGCAAATGTCATGCTTTATTTTCTGACCTGCCTTTGCGATGGAATAATTCCGTGCGATGATATCGACCTGCTCCAGCACATTTTCCATTCCGCGGGGACCGTTCAAACGATCCTCACTGCAGGATTGGATGATCAGCGTTCTGGGACAGATCAGACTTGCAATATCCCCCATGTCAAAGTGCTCCATCATGTGCGGCACATAATTGCAGGAGCAATTTTCATTCAATGCCATAAGCGAGTCCTTAAAGCCGTACATATAGCCGCTGATAAAGGCAGAATGGATTCGTTCATCGAGAGCCGCCGCATATAATGTCTGCATCCCGCCGCCGGAAAAGCCAAAGCATACCAGTTGATCGATGTTCCATTCGTTTCTGTCCTGCAAATAATCAATCAGGCGCATCAGATCCCATACCTGCATGCCCGGAACCGATATCCCAAGGGGTTCACCCATATGTGCCAGCTGCATGCAGTCACAGGAAAGAAGATCCTCCGCCTGATCCCCTGCGAAGCTTTTTTCCTCCCTTCGCTCTCCAAATCCTCTCGGATCCGGACAAACTGTCACGAGCCCCATTGCCGCAAGCCGCAGACCATAGTCATAGTTATAGCGGACAATTTGTGCTCGGATCTCTTCTTTTTCCCACTCTCCCGCTACGCTGCTCTTCCCGTTGCCTCCATGCCCCGGAGGACAGATAAAAACCGGCGTATCTTTCCCTGCTTCCTGCGGAATGAGGAGATAAAAGGGCAGATAAACACCCGGCTCGGTTTGAATCACCGTTTTTTCACGACGGATTCCCGCAGGAACTGCAAATCGATCAAAATCCTGCCGCATATCCAGAGAGATTATGCTTTTTGTCGCGGGGCAAAGATCACAATATTCCATTTTCCCCAATCCAAGAAGCTCCCTCAGGATACGTCTCGACCGCCCTTGCCACGCAAGAAATTCCTCTTTTTTCGTTCCGGTAAAAGCATCCTTCCTGCCATATTTATCATATTTCCTTAACATCGCAGGAAGAGACGGATACCTTTCCCTTTCTTCCGGAATTTGCTGCTTCATCATCTGTGCCGGTCTCCTTGTCCTGCAAAATCTCTGCAGTTCAACCTCATCCGCGATCCGGATAATACACCGTTCTGCTCTCAAGACACTGCATTTTCTCAATTTTATCAATATTCATGCGAATGGGTATTCCGTAGATATCCGTCCGGACAAAGCACCTTCCATCATGAATATCCGGCACATTCAGCATCAGCTCATGGACAGGCTCACTGATCGGTGCATGAAATTCAATCCGTTCATTCTCGTTATAAAGACACCCGAAGGAAGCATTATATGCCGTTCTCCCGCCTGACTGGAACTCCAGTCCGTGATCCTCGGCAAGCTTTCGTATTTTCAGCAAATCATCTATTTTTGACATCCGACCGAGAGAGGGCTGAAGAATGTCCGCGCCCTTCTCTGCATAAGACTCATAAGCATAATAGATTCTCATGGATTCCCCGAAAGCAAGCCGCTGCTTCACTCCCATCTCTTTTAATTTCATGATACCGTTGTTGTCAAATGCATGTATGGGCTCTTCAATCCATGACAGCTGATACGGCTCTGCAAGCTTTGCAAACCGGTACGCATCATCGACGCTCCAGCGCTGATTGGCGTCAACAGCAATCCCGATTTCCTCTCCAAGGGCACTGCGAACCTTTTCGATTCGCCGGATATCTCGTTCCATATCCTTCCCTTTTCCTGATCCAACCTTAAACTTTACCTGTGTAAAGCCCTCCGACACATACCGGCACATCTCCTCCACCAGCTCCTCATCGGATAAAAGGATGGATCCTCCTCCTTTGTAGGCAGCTGCCCAATCCTTTTGCGCACCCAGAAAGCGGTGAAGCGGCAGCTCCGCCCGCTGTGCGAGAATATCCAGCATCAAAATATCGACCGTTCCGACATTGACTGCCTACTCGCTCTGAAATCCGGAATTTCTGATTTTCCAGTAGAGCGATTCTCTCCATTCATTATAGCTTTTTTTCTCTCCCGTCAGAATCAGTGGAAGCATGTCGCGAACAAATCCCCGCGTAACGGTATAATGCGCTACCGCACCCGTATTATCCGAAAGCTCAAGATATCCCTGCTCCGGGCAGAACTGGCCAAATCCTCCTGTTCCGTCCTGAAACGGATGCGGAAGCGGAATGGGACGAAAATTATAAAATACCGCCTTTGTAAACTTAATTTTATCCTGAAAATCAAAATCAAGCATCGTAAACTCTCCCGTTCATGAAAAGTACAATTTCAGCGCATTGCTGTAAAGAATCCTCTCCTTTTCCTGTGTCGAGAATTCCGCAGAATCACGGATGTAGTCAATCAGATGTCCATAGCTGTCCTCCTTCATCGTTGAAGGAATATCCGAGCCAAAAAGGATTTTATCCTCACCGACAATGCGGATCGCCTCCCTTAGGCACCGCACCGCTCCCTCGTACGGGTATGCACCGGGACATAAGTTATGCGGAAGTGCCGCGAGGTCAAAGGACACATTGTCAAGTGAAAGCCTGGGCAATTGACGCAGCATGTACGCGACATTTTGAGATGACGGTGCCAGCAGATGGCACACCACAAACTGCATTGACGGGTGCTTCAGTGCAACGGTACGTACCGCATCAACCTGCCAGCTTTCCGCTTCACATTTGCCGATATCCATGACGCAGATAAGGTTATGCTCATCACAGTAATCCAGTTCTTCTTCCATCATCGTTCCGTCGATCGGAAACGTAGGATGATTACACATCAGACCGGATCCCGTGCTCAATTCAAATTTTACGATACCGATCTTGTTCACTTCAAAGAGGTTCTTTCGTATTTCATGTTTCGAACGGGAATACGGGTCATAAGAACCGGCAGTACGGAATCTGTCCGGATATTTCCTCTGTGCGGCAAGTGAGTACAGATTTTGAAAGCCAAAATAATTTCCCTGCAGCAGCACAGCTTTTTCCACGTCGTTGTCATCCATCTGCTTCAGAATGTCCTCGGCGGTTACATACCCCTTCACATATTCCTCCGGCAATGCACGGATCCGTTTGCCGGAGGCATATTGAGCCATACCGTTCCCTGTATACCGCAGCTCACCGTCCGCTCCCGTCCCGGCAATGCTCTGAATTAAATGAATGTGTGCATCGATTACTTTTTGCATGATGCCCTCCTTATTTGATTGCACTGTCCATTGTCCCACGTACGAAATACCTCTGAAGGAACAAATATAATACAACCACAGGAAGCATTCCCATAACCGCAACTGCAGCAGCTCCTCCGTAATTGGAGCTTATCGTAGAAAAATAGCCGTTGATCACCTGTGTCACCGTAAACATATTCTTCTTCTGCAAAATGTAGTGTGTGAACAGATAATTGTTCCAAATATTAACCCCTTGCATGATGATGATCGAAACCGTGACCGGAATCATCTGCGGAAATATCACCTCAAAAAAGGTCCTGAGACGTCCCGCTCCGTCAATGGCCGCCGCTTCATCCAATTCCACCGGAATTGCCTCAATAAAATTGGTATAAAGAAAGACCGCCTGCGGAATGCCAAAGGTTGTTAAAATCAGAATGATCCCCCAGTAGGTAGATATTGCCCCTATCCCGGATAAAATGGAATAAACACCGACAAGGATCGTTAATGGTGTGATCATCATGATACCCATAAAGAATTTGCGTATCCACTCATTGAACCTGCTCTGAACTCTTGCCAACGGGTACGACGCAAGACTTCCTGCAACGATAATCAGCAGGAGTGATCCTGCAATAATGATAATGTTATTCTTTATAGCATTCAGAATTTCCCCGCTTCGGATCACGCTGATATAATTATCCAGATACAGATATTGGGGCAGCAGCAAGCGGGAGGATGTATCTGCCTGCGGCTTCAACGACAGAACGACGACGATATAGAAGGGAAACAGATATATGAGACACAATATCAACGATACCATCCACGAAAGGACATATCTGCATACTCTCTTCTTTTTCATTCCAGTCCCCTTTCCTTTCTTCTGAAATAACCATTCGCCACATTGGACACAAGCATAATAAACAGAAAGCTGAAAATCCCGATTGCAGCCGCATATCCTGCCTTTTCGGAGGAAAAATACTGATTGGCAATGTACGTGGATAAGGATTGAGAACCATTCGCCGGTCCGCCTCCGGTTAATGCAATGACCAGCTCATACAGCTTAAAGCCTCCAATGAGGTTCAGAACGACCGCACTCGCTGTAGACGGGAGCAGCAGCGGCCATGTAATATTCTTGAACTCTGTCCACACAGTTGCCCCATCCATTCTGGCCGCCTCATAATAATATGCCGGAATTCCCTGAAGCCCTGCCAGAAAAATGATCATCGTATTTCCCACGAACTGCCATGCATTTACCAATGTAATGATCGTAACCGCTCCTGCCTTGGTAGACAGCCAGTCCACAGGATCCATTCCCAATGCCATGACAATGTCATTCAGCGCCCCATGACTGTATTGGAAAATAAAATACATGATATAGCCCATGACAAGATTGGAAATCAAGACCGGCAGATAGATGACTGCCCGGACAATATTCCGCCCGGGAAACTCCGAATTAAGAAAAACCGCAAGAAGCAGCCCGAGAGCAACGTCGAGCAAAGTGCTTGCAAAGCCATAAATCATGGTATTGCCGACGGTCTTTATCAGGACGTCGTCCGACAGCATCTTTATATAGTTGTCTATGCCGACAAACCGCATATTTGTCGAATACCCATTCCACTTTTGGAAAGAGATGAATAAGGCATTTGCAAACGGATAGGCAACAAAGAACAACACCAGGATCAACGCAGGAATATAAAACAGATTAAACCTTCTATCCTTTTTCATATCTATCCTTTTTCAAAGGCTCTGCCCGCTGTCCCGCGGGCAGAGCCTTGCCGAGTCCTATCAGCCGGCATCGTACATGTCGTTGTAG
>CAYXAN010000061.1:0-8920 GCA_964461705.1 uncultured Sarcina sp.
CCGGAGTGCCTGTACAAAGGCCTCCGGCCAGTCCCTGAAGGCCCCGTTCCGAAGAATCCCCTTGTTCTGCGGCACATGGACAGAACGAATCATGCCGTTCATAAATGGAAGAAAGGAGATGTGCACTGCGCCAAGGTCTCCGACCTTTCCAAAAAGAAAGTCAGTCTCCTCGCCGGAAGTATCCTGCTCCGCTTTGCAGATGCGATCCAGCCATTCTGAAAACATGCTGTCATCCATCTCCCACTGTTCCCCCGCCGGCAATTCCTTCATCCAGCAGGAGCGCCGGAAAATATTCTTTTTCTCTTCTTCTGTGAAAAAGGGATTCATCTCATTATCCTGTCACGCTGTAAAGTCCTTGAACAATTCCTTCATTACGGCCGGATCTGCAGGGTGCTCCGCCTCTGCCTCGGCCAGCTTTTTGTAAAACTCTCTGATTGCCTGATAGGAGCTCTTGCCCTCCGTGATCTCCCGGCAAGGCTTCCCTTTGCAATCCGGATACAGTCTGGTCAGTACCGTCTGCGGATCGATGAACAATTCTCTTACACGTTCTGCTTCACCCGGCATCATATGCCGGACCACATCATAGGCCTGCTGCTCGCTGCAGCTCACTCTCGCATTCAGATAATAGCTGCAGGCTTTTACAAACGGGATCTTTTCCGGGATGCCCGCCAGTCCCTCCATAATCTGGTGCAGGATGACGACCGCCTCCGATGTTTTGCCAAGCCGATACAGGCAGGCGGCCAGCAGAAAATCCGCCTCAAAGGGAGCGCCCGGCATTTCCTCCAGATAATACAGCCCGCTGATGGCGCCGATCGTATTTTCCAGCACGGCACCTCGCTTTGCCGATGCGAAAACAGCGATGTCCTTAACCTGCTCGTCGGTCAAATCACCCAGATGCCGAAAATCATCCTGAACATCCAGCATCAGTCTTGTAATCTTCAGCTCCAGGAAATCCACCGGCCGCACCTCGGAGACCCCTGCCGCATAAATGTTCACTGCCGGAAATCCCATGTAAGAAGCGTCGCGCACATAGATATCTGCTCCTAATTCCTTCAGCTTGTTCAGCATATCCAGCATCAGCTCCCGGTTGCCCTTGTTCTCCACGCCGGGCCACGGTCTGAAGGGATAGCTCGGCGTGTCCATCAGCAGCGTGGCCGGCATGCTGCTGGATGCAATCTTGATGCTGTTCCACTTATTGATCCGCGCCTGAGCATTATCTGCGAAAAATCCGGGACGGGAGCAATTGGAAAACATTTCCAGATTGCTTCCCTGCATGGACTCCGTAAACACCCGCTCCAGAGCAATTCCCATATTGGGCTGCGCCCCGAACTTAACGCCGAAGTTTCCGGTCTGTGTATCAATCACCACACCGCACACCGTCGGGATTCCTTTTCCAAGCGAGGCGTCGAGTACGCGCACCTCGTGCCGTCCGTCGGCCTCGATGGAGTCAATCACCCGTCGGATATGCGGATATTGATCAATCACCTCATCCGGAATGACGGGCGGAATGATCTTTCCGTTCAAAAGCTCCAGCTGGGAATAGCGCTCCACCAGCTCCGACATCCCCTCTACCATGGCCTCCTGCAGCGTATTCCCTGCTGCCAGGCCGTTGCTTCCCACAAAGATCTGCAGCCAGTCAGGCAAATACACGATCTTTTTATCCGTCAGTGAATAGAAGGGCAGCGTACCGTATTGTCCGTTCAACGCAGGGGGTGCGATCCTTTCCAGAAGATCATCCACCATTTTTTCGGCTGTTGTCATAAACGGAACGTCCTTAATGGTATCCGCCACCCGCTTCTTCAGCCCGGCCGCGCAGCGCGGATCGCTTCCTTCACGCACGTTGTACAGCGGATATTCCGGCACCAGAAAATCCTGATATCCGCTGTCATCCATTCTTGGCAGAGAGCTGAACAGACGGTTCTCCACCCTTTCCATCATCTCCCCGTAGGCACTGGCATAGCACAGCTCCCGGGTCATCCCCTTGCCGTTGGTTCCGAGCTGCGGACCGGCAGCTCCCTTTATGGTAAGTCTGCAGGAATAGCAATCCGGCAGTGACTGAGGAACGTCGTACATCTGTGTCTCAAAGCCGTATTCCTTTAAAATGCCTTTGATTTTTTCAACGGTTTTTTCCGGGCTGGATTCCTTCCCCCGCATTTTCCAATCTTCCATAGCAGCTTCCTCTCTTCCTGTTGCCTATATAAATACGCTGCAGACCACCGTCTGTTACGGCGCAGAAGTGTCCTTATTCATTTTTCCCGATTACCAGAAGGTTCCCGTTTCCGGACCAGTCCCATATCTGGTTTTCGTCTATATTTGCCAGAAGGTCATCATGTCGTTTCCTTAAAGTGTCGATAAATTCGTCCTTCTCTTCCTGCGTCAGATATTGGCGGGCTTCCTCCAGCTCCCAGACAGCTTCCAGGCGCTTTATCTGCGCGATGCAGTCCAGCTCAATGTATCTTTGCTTCCTTTCCCTTGGCACCGCGGCATTGCTCAAGGACCAGAAGCTTCCCACCGGATAGACGCAGATTTCCTTAAGTCCCGCCTCATAAAATACCCGCGGCATTTTGGCGGGGGAAACACCGTTTGCGTAATCCTGATACGGAACAATGCCCTGGTACATGGCATATACCTTGTTCAGCAGTTCATAATAGCGTCCCAGCCATGTGCATTGTTCCGGGTAGGTTCCAAGCTCCATAGGAATCGCGGTAAAGGTCATCCCGGCAAGGGAACTGATTCGTCCCCCTTTTCGGCAGACCCTGCGCATCTGGGAAAGTGCCTCTTTGTATTGCGGCATACTGGTCAGAAAGGTGTGAGATACCACCAGGTCAAAGCTCTCATTTTCGTAAGGAAGCTCCAATGCATCTCCGACCAGGTACTGAATCCCTGTCACGTTTTTCTCCTCCGTCTGCCGTGCACGGGCGATGAAATTCGGATCATTGTCGACTCCGAAAAATTCCGCCCTCTCCATGCCCTCTGCAAGATACCGTGCATATGCACCGGTACCGCAGCCCACATCCAGTACCCGCATCCCTTCCTGCAGACCCAGCCAGCCGCGAATTGCATCCCGCATTTCCGGCAGCAGCATTCCCATCCTGGTTTTCTCCAGAAATTCTTCATTCTGAAAATATCGCGACCACTGCATGCTGAGCTTCTCCTCTCTCCCTGTGCCTTTGCCCGGTCTTCTCCGGGTATGTCTCCGATCGTTGCCTCAGACATTTCCTCCGGTATTTCTTCAGACCTTTCTCCGGATATTTCAGCAACCATTTCCTCGGGTGCTTCTTCGGGTATTTCCACAGTAAACGGGATGGCGTACTCGCTCGTACGCCATCCCGTCCATTCGCATTCCTTCATTATCGTTGCATCGGTTCATTCTGTCATCATTGCATCGGTTCATTCTGTCTTTTTGGTTTTCGACCGATGAATCGGATGATCAGACTGCTGCAGATGCGGACAAGGTCAACGTGGTAGTCGTCGTAAGCGTGGTAATGGTTCCTGCATCGCCGCCGGAAATGGCATCTACATCGGCATCACTCATCTTTCCGACTGCCGCATTCAGCTCATCTGCTCCTGCCTTGAATTCCTCAAATGACATATCTGCACCTACGGATTTCGCTGCCTCGTAAATCTCCTCCGGCGTCTTCATTGCCTTTACCTTCTCTGCCATCTCCTGATTCTGTGCGATCTTTTCAAATACCTCTTTTACTGTCATGTTGATTCCTTCCTTTCCGGAGCATCCTTATGTACTCCTGTTTTTGTATTTCTGTTTCTTGTTTGCTCTTGTTCTGTCGGGTTCTCCATACTCTTTACTGAACCCTCTGTATCAGGTCCTCTGTGTCTTACACAGTTGTATACGGTGCCGTCCGTATTTATGTTACAGGCTTTGAGATTTTCTCCGCTGTTTTTATCATGGCATTTCGCCTTTCCTCCTGCTGCCTGCCTTCCTCCTGTTCCATCTCCTGCCGGTTTCTTTTCCAGAAAGCCGCCATTCCGTACAGCGCCGTTCCTATGGACAATACAAGACAGGACAGCATTCCGATCCGTGCAGCAAACAGCTCCTCCGAAGAAAGCGGATACATAACCCCCAACACGTAAAGACCGATTCCTGATCCTGCCAGCACAATGGCCAGCACCAGCATCAGGATCGGCGAGCCCTGTTCGCCCTCTCTCCGTTTTGTCCGCTGCGTCCGTTGGATCCGTTCCATCTGTTCCATCCGCCCGGTCGATTTTGTCCGCTTCAACCGTTTCGTCTGCTTCGTCTGTTTTGCCGATCCCTTCTGTCTTGTCTGCTCCTTCTGTCCTGTCTGCTCACTCCCGTCCTCAAAAAGCCCGTCTGACTCATCATCCTCCGCATCCTGCAGCACATTCCTCCCGCGAAGCCTGTCCGACGGATAAACCGGCATACCCGCGAAGCCTCCTTCGACCTCCTTCTCCTCCGGCTCCTGTTCCGGCAAATCAACGGCCTGACGATATTCCCGGTCCAGCACCTCCGTGCTGAAAAGAAATCCGTCATGCTCTGCCAGCTCACAAAGGCGGTAGATCACAATCCTGTTCTCTTCGTCCCCCTCCTCCAGCCGCTCCGCCAGATACTCGAACAGTGCCCTGTAATCCTGCCTGCGCTGCTCCTCAGGATAATAGACAAAGCCGTAGGTTTCCTGCCCGTAGTCATAATAAATATTCTCCGGGTCCAGCAGCAGCTTGTCCGGATCCAGAAGGTATGTCGACAGCGTCTGTATCATCTTTGCAACAGAGAACAGAAGTCTTCGCATCTGCTCTCCCCCCATCGGCAAATGATCATAGAGTCTTGCGATGCTCTGCCTGGAGGTGATGTTGTAATACAGAAATTCCTCCCCATCGATTGCACGATACTTGCAGGGAAGCAGTCCGCAAATTCGGTTGACCGCCAGCATCCGATATTGATAATCCTCTCTGGCAGACGCAGGACATTTCAATATGATGTAGCTCGCCATGGCATCCGTATAAAAACGATGTTCCTGCATAGGGTCACTTCCTTTCAAAGGGCAATGCTCTTCAATATGTGAGACTTCCTGCGCAGACTGCGAATGCTCCAGGCAGGATCCGTCTTTCTCTTTTCCGCATGAAAATTTGCTGACCAGATATCCTTCGGCATCAGAAAATAAGACCCGAAGGATGTGGGCAGTATGCGGGCCGTTCCCTCAAACACACAGCAATTTCCCTCCGCATAGGCATCCGTTTTCAGGCTGCTTACCGCAAAATACTTGTTTCCAAACTGACTCGCCGCGCCGGATTGCAGCCTCTTGGCATCCACGGACGGCGCACCTTCATCCTTCTGAATGCTCTCCCGAAGACACAGAATATAAGCGTCCTGCTGAAAAACGCAGCGGTCATACAAATAGAAGGAAACGTAGATCAATATCACAAACAGACACAGAACCATCGGCATCAGGAGCGATGCTTCCACTGTCATATAAGCACCCTTCCATTGCCGTCCTTCCTTCTTTGTTCCTACCAAAACGGCTTCATAAGCATCCACAGAACATACCCTCCAAATGAAAACGGCAGAAATGGCAGCCTTGTTTTGCGCCCCGCTCTTCCTGTCAGCAGCAGCCCTCCGCTCCAGAAAGCGATGAGCAGCAGCCCCAGCAGCAGCGCTGACATGCTGTCCCATGGGTCGGACACACCGCCGATCACGAGCCACACCAGACCATCACCGATTCCGACCGCTCCGTTTGCCAAAAGAGCAAGGGCAATCAGCAAAAATCCCGGCAGCAGACAGATCCCTGCATGTAAAAGATCCACCTCCCCTTGCAGCAGCTGCATCATCAGATAGACCATGGATAATAAAAGACCCGCAAACGCAGCCCTCCTCGGAATCGCCCGATATCGCAGATCCCACATGCAGCTTGCCGTCAAAAACACCATCAGCAGGATCATCGGTATGAACTTCTGTAAATCTCCTGCTGCCCCTTCCCATTCCATTTGCTTACGACCCTCCGCATTTTGAACAGGCTCTTTTTGTGCTCTTTGCCTCCGAAAGAGATATTTCCACAACATCTCTTTGAATTGCCGTACAGGCAGCAGAGGAATGATACCTGTTTCCTTCCTTTGCTATTACCACCGCATGGCAGCCTTCCGGCCTGCATCGCTCACATGGATAATATCTGGATCCGTCCCGGCTGCGCGCTGTGTCCAGATCGTCAGCCGAAATGGTGCGAATCGAAGGCTTCAGATACGTACAATTCCGATTTGTGTGATAGACCGTTCCTGCTGCCGTTATATAAACCATCGTTTCCTCCGCATCCGCGCTGCCGTCGGACGAAGCCTCCTCTCCCTTCGGGGTGTAGCCCACCCATGCATGTCCGTAATATCTTGCCTGCGTGCGGAAGGCCTTTAAACCGAACATGGGAAGGAACGGCTTAATCCTGTAATCTGCCACGAGATCAACCAGGTCATCCTCCGCAAGAATGGAGGATTGCGAATAGGAAATTCCTCCCGCCCCGCCGTCCAGACAGGATGCAGACAGCAGACCTTCTCCAAGATAGGAGGCAACGGTGCTGCGCACATAGGTTTCAGATAAGGCTGCGGAGGCCAGCACATTCCATATTCCGTCATCACCGGACTCGTCTCCCGACGAATCCGCCCCCCCGGCCAGCTCGCTTAGACCATATCTTGCGTAAAAGGCATATTCCGAGATCCTTGTCCCTGTTTCGTGAAGTGCCGCCAGCATGCTGCTCTGCAGCCGAAGCATGTCGAAAATATACAGGATTTCAGACATAAAGAAGAGGAATAACGGCAGCACCAGGGATGCTTCCACGGTCATGCCGGCGCTCAGTGCAAGGGTCGGAAGCCATGCTCTCGCCGCATCTGTATTCCGGAGAGGCTTTCTATATGCTCCACATCGATTCCGCAGCTTTCCAATGATCAGAAAAGCCTCATGAGCCTTGTGAAATCGACATGTACTGTGTATGGCTTGCAGAAGCTTTCGGCGAAAGCATGTCTTCCGGCTCTTGCCTCCTGTTTTATCCGTGTTTCCTTCCAGGCAGATTCTATTCATAGGTCCCTTCTCTGCAGATACTGCAGGAATATCCAAAGCTGCTGACAATCTGTGCCTTCAGCGTAAAGGTGTCCAGACAGCGGTCCATCTGAAATGAGCTGCCTCCTTCCGCCTTTCGCACATCCATCTCCATAATGTCCATCAATCGGTAGTCGCGTGTGTCACCGTTTTCCAGAAACAGCAGAATCCGAAGATATTCCTCATAATCCAGCCCTTTGTCCGAACCTCCTTCGGTCAGATCCGGCCGGAAAACGGAAAGCAGCCCCGTGCTCCAGGTTGCATCGCTTTTCATCAGGGGAACCCTTCCGCCGGAAAACAAAGCTGTCACATCCTGAACTGCTTCGACATAGCTCCATGCCAGCAGGACAGCCATTGTAAACAGCTCCTCCAGCTCCGGCATAAAGCACAGAAGTGACAGGACCGTTCCCCATACCCCGGCTTCCGCCCTCTTACCGGAATCAGACAGCAGGAAAGCTGTGTTGGCTGCCAATCGTACAAGAAGCAGCGCCTCTGCCGTTTTCTCGAGATTGCTCCGATCTGAGGATTGGCCGAACAGCAGGTACTCCATCTGATAGCACAGCTCTCCCTTGTCCGATACGTTTCGATAATTCCCGCATTTTTCACTGATGTACTGGTTCATATACAGCGCATCTGCCTGACTGTAGTGATGACTGTTCTGCGGCGCAGCTCCATCGCCCCGGTTCCAGCTGCGATGTGATACATAATCCGACACATTGACCGTCTGACTGCTGATGGATGCATTCCTGAGCACCAGGGAAAGGATCGGTGTACTGCACATGCTGTTGATCTCCTTCCAGGGATCCATGGCATGCTCCGAATCCACTCCGTTTTCTGCTGCATATGCCTCTGCCGCAGCGGCTTTTTCCGCCATTTCCGCATCATCGGAGCTGTTGCCCTCCGATGATGCGCGTCTTCTCCTTTCCTCGGCTTCCTTCATAGCAGACCGCAGCTCGTTCTCATTCTCACTCTTTTTGCGCGACCACTCTGTCAGATCAAAGCCAAAGCCGTTGTAGCTGTTGACGTTTTCCAGAACAGAAGACAGCAGCTCTTCTGCAGGCTCCGCAGAAAGATAGGCGTTCACCTGCTCCCGCAGCACACCGCAGCCATCATCCAGTGCAAAGCGCGTGTCTGTCAGCGTCAGCTCGCTCACCGAGGTCCTTGTAAAATCTGCTCCTGCAAATGTCTGCAGTCCTCCGGCCGATAAATTCCCCTCCAGATAGTCCTGAACGTGTGCCTGTGTGTTCGCCAGCTGCCCCGTGCCGCTTCCGTAGGAGGTATCAATCATCAGCAGATCGTATTGCAGAAACAGCTCCCTGCTGAATTCCGCCAGAGCAGAATTCACGGCAGCATCGGCAGCGAATTCCGCCTGCATCCTCACGGCATTTCGTCTTGCCCCATCCAGAAGCGTGAATATAAGTGAAAGAATGATGGGAAGTGAGAGTGACAAAAAGACTGTCAGATATCCGCCTGCCTGTCGTTTCGCGTATTTCATCCTTGATCCCTGTGCTTCCTCTGTCCTCCTCATGCCGTATGCGGCGCTGACGCAGCATTCCTCTCTGAGATCCCTCGTCTCCCTCACCCCCTTTATTTGCGCAGAGCCGGCAGGAGCTTTCCGCCTACCCCAAAACGTCGTTGCTTTTACTGGTGATGGCTTCAAAAATGGTGTTTACCAGAGAAGTGAGCTGCTTTTTGAAGATAATGACCAGGCCGATCAAAACGACGATAATCAGAATCAGCTCTACCGTTCCCATTCCGGATTCATCCGCAAGGAAGGTGGACTTTCTCCGCTTCTGCCGCAAACGATTCCTCATTTCCCTTATTTTCCATCCCATAGAATAAATAAATATCGGATACATAATGTCTCCT
>CAYXAN010000062.1:0-8855 GCA_964461705.1 uncultured Sarcina sp.
AGGAAGCGCTGATTTCATCAGCGCTTTCCCAGCACAATTGTCACAAAGCTCGCAGGCTTAAGATTGACGGTAAGGATGCCGCCGTCCAGCTGATCATCCGTGCGTGTGACCGGCCGGACCGTCTCGCCGGCCGCCGAGTTCACGGCCTTCATATCCGTCCCCTCAAGAGCCTGAAAATCCACAACCTTGTATCCCTCAAAGCCTCTCAGGTCGGCCTCAAGCTCCACGTTCTCCTCCGTATTGCGGTTTACCGCAAAGACAGCAACCTGCTCCTTTTCCTCATCGTAAACAGAAACCGCCTCTACATCCGTGACGTGGTCGTGCTTACTGGTCGCGTGGTCGCCCCCGCTCATGACCGGCTGCAGAGCCACTCCCCGTCCGTATTTGGAAACGAGATAAAACGGGTAGAAAATCGTCTGTCTCCAGGCCGGTCCGTCATCCTCCGTCATAATCGGTGCAATGACATTGACAAGCTGCGCAAGGCAGGCTATTTTTACGCGGTCCGCATGCTGCAGGAATTTGATGAGTGCCAGTGCATCCACAATCGCATCCTCATAGTTGTAGATATCCTCCAGAAGATGCGGATGGGACCTCCACGGCATGTCCTCCATATCCTGATTGTCCTGTGCCGTCGAATGATACCAGACATTCCACTCATCAAAGGAAAGATTGATGTCCTTTTTCCCGTGCTTGGTTGCCTTGACGTAATCACAGGTTGCAATGACAGACTTCAGGAAATACTCCAGATCATCTGTCACCGCAAAGAACTCCGGCGTGTCATTGTCCTGATTTCCCCAATACTGATGCAGTGAGACATAATCCACATAATCGTAGGCCTCGTCCAGAACCGCAGCCTCCCACGTTCCGAAGGTCGGCATCATCACATTCGAGGATCCGCAAACGACCGTCTCAATGGAGCGGTCCATGGTCTTCATGGCCTTTGAGGTTTCTGCCGCAAGGTGTCCGTACTCGGCAGCATTCTTGTGCCCCATCTGCCAGGGGCCGTCCATCTCATTGCCCATGCACCAGAGCTTGATGCCGTAGGGATCCTTATCCCCATGCGACCGGCGCAGATCCGCATAATGGGAATGGGTGTCAAGATTGCAGTATTCCAGCAGGTTCAGCGCATCTGCCGTTCCTCTGGTTCCAAGGTTTACCGCCATCATGATATTGGTATTTGCCCTCTTTGCCCACTTCGTGAATTCATTCAGGCCGACCGAATTCGGCTCATAGGTCCTCCACGCCAGATCCAGACGCGACCTTCTCTGCTCCCTGGGCCCTACCGAATCCTCCCAGTAAAAATTCGACACGAAATTGCCGCCGGGATAACGGACAATCGGAACGTCCAGCTCCTTCACCAGATCGATGACGTCCTTTCGAAACCCAAGCTCATCTGCCGCAGGATGCCCCGGCTGATAAATTCCGTTGTAAACAGCCCGCCCCAGATGCTCAATGAATGAACCGTAAATTCGCCTGTCAACCGTGCCGATTCTGAAATCCTTGTCCACAATCAGTTTTGTCTTGCGTGCCATAGTTCCCTCCATCATCACAATGTCAGCTCAAACAACCTTGCCGCCTTCTCCTGCGGCATTGTCACCTGCAGTGTGGTGCCCTTCAGCGCGTACTGACAGGCTTCGTTTACAGGATATATCACTTTTACTCCCGTTACAAAGCCAAGGCTGCTCAGATCAACAGCGGTCTCCTGACAGCCGGGTGCAAACACCGCCAGATACGCCTTTTGCGCATTCCGCACACCGTAGGACAGACTCTTCGCTCCCCGGCGGTTCATTCCCTGCGGCCAAAATGGCGTCATTGCCGGCAAATCCCTGCGGATTTTGTCCTTATACAGAGCAATTCCCTCCTTCAGCAGCTGCAGATTTTCCTCCGACATATCCCAGATTAGCCCACTGATGTACGGCCGAAGAAGCAGTCCGTTTACCATATTGTAAATCACATGCTCGTGATCATCCACATATGGATACACCCACATTCCGCCCTGTTCCGGTGTCACCGCACTGGCCACATTCGCAGCGATATAGGAGTTCAGGATATAATCTGTCTGATCACTTGTCGACTGCAGGCTGTGAAGCGAGAGGATTCCATAGTCCATCCGCTGTGCACCTGAGCTGCAGGCTTCGACCACAAGATCCGGATGCCGCTGATACATTGCCCGAATCCAATCATACAGAGCCTCGTAATGTGCCTGCAGTGCGGCTCCCATACTGTCTGTATGGATGTCACTTCCGGGACCTGTGGTGACATTGTAATCGATCTTGAAAAACGAGACTCCATAATCCGCAATCAGCCGATCCACTACGCCTGCGCAATACCTTTGCACCTGCGGATTTCGGAAATCCAGCAAATACCTTCTGTTCTCGATTCTCCGCCTTCCATGCGTGCAGATGAACCAATCGTCCGGCAGCTCCTGCGCCAGCCTGCATTGGACTCCCATCGACTCTATTTCCAGCCAAAGCCCCATCTTCAGGCCCTTTTCGCGTGCGTAATCACACACTTCCTTCATTCCGCCCGGAAAGCGCGCCTGTGATTCCTTCCATTCACCGACACCCTCCCACCATGGACCGTCATCATACCAGCCGCAGTCCATGCAGTAATACTCACAGCCCAACTCTGCAGCATAATCAATGATCTGCTTCTCGCGCTCGGTCGTCGGGTCGCCCATCAGACAGTTCATGTAATCATTGAACACCACGCTGCATCGCTCATCATCCGCATTGGGTCTGCGAATCGCCCTCCGCAGCTTTGTCAGCTGTGCAAATGCATCGCTCTCATTGCCGCAGCACACGCCAAAGGAGGAGGGCACCGTCTCATAGGACTCCCCCGGCTGAAGATTTTTCCACCAGCTGCTCTCATTGCTCGGTCCAAGCAATGCAACATACAGTGTTTGGCCTGCATCGGATCCGTATTCCACCTCCCAGGATCCGGAATGCTCAATCTCACTGTAATAAATTTCTCCCGTCTCCTGATCCTTCAGGATCCCGATCGGCAGATGCTCCCCGGTTGACCAGGAACCGACATTTCCATAACAGAACCGGTTGCTGCCTCTGTCCGGAAGGTTATAGCCATCCACCGGCATCTGCGTAAGTCCGAGATCCTGAATGTCATACTCTGTCCACTGCGCCTCATTGGCCCAGCTGTTGTACGGCACCATCACCCGGCTCTTTTCGTAATATCTTTTCCCTCCGTTGTGGCAAAGCCCGCCATAATAGAAGGAAGAAATATAATCGATTCCGACCGGCTCCGTTCCTTCATTGGTAACCTTTGTCCGAACCTGTACCATTGCCACGCCGCGAAACAGCCGCATGGTGTATGCAATCCTCAGCTGATGCTCGGAGGTCATAAATATGGTGAGCTCCTGACCTCTCTCATCCTCTCTCAGAGTATGCCTGTCATAATGCATCCTCGCCGATTCGCTGCCGGTATTGTGCTTGTTGTCATGAATATCTGTCGCAGACTCACCCGTCAGCTGCAGCGCCACAAGCTGATGGAGCCTTGGCACCATGCACCCGCCCTGTTCCAAGGCCGGCAGATCCCGGCTTCCTTCTCTCGCTGAGAAATCCACCAGCTCCACGGTTTTATCATCATTGATGCGAAAACAAATCCGCATTCCGCTCTCATGAAGCTCAATTGTGTTCATGCCATTCTCCTGGCCTCTGCTCATTTACAAATTGCCCCACGGATTTCCGTGGGGCAACCGATTCAAATGTGTTTGTAACTGTTCAATCGATCATTTCACACTGCTTCTGCAAGGTCTTGACAATCTCAAAGGTAAAATGCCGAACCTCCTGATAATCTGCATCCGGTGTTCTTCTGAACTTTTCAATATCTGTGGTAAGCGGCCTCGCCATCGGCACCAATTCTCCTGCTTCAAGCAAATTTGCCATCCATTCCGCAGCCTCCAGCATGTCTTCTATGCTGCCTCTGGAATCCAGAACCCTTTTGGCGTTTGCAATTGCCTTGTCTGCCATTCCCTCCTGATTGACATCAGGATAAATTGCCGTGTCACTCCTATTGCGGAAGAACCCCATGATCGCCGCCACGATGGACGGATCACGAACCGTTCCGTCAGGATATACGATTCCGTGTACCTTTTTCCACATCGGATCACCGATCATCAATTCGAACAGATAATATCCTATGTGGTATTTCATGCACATGGAAACCGCAACCTCATATGGATTAGCGCGGCACAGGCATCCTGTCTCATTGTTAATGACCGGCTTATGATATTTTTCAGATAGTTCTGCTGCGCGTCGGCATGTAGCTTCTACCCGGCCGCGCGTTTCCAGATAATCATGGAAAATGATGATATCAACCATCTCCCCTGTATGGCTCTTCTCCGTGTCTTCTATAAACGTATGGCCTACTCCCAATGCATTGACAGGATCCTTTTCCCGTACAAAGGAAATAAAATGTCTGACAAACTCCCACAGCATCTCATACCGGCGTTTTCTCTCTTCGTCATCCGTCACGCTCAGGAGAAACCCGTGCCAGCTCGGTTCATTCATCACATCCCAAAACAGCAGTCCCGGGTGATCCTTGACCTTGTCGATGATCGCACTGACATACTCTTCTCCCAAGTGCCAGTTTTCCGGATAGAATCCTCCCGGTATCTCCGAATTGCTGCCGTCCGGAGAAATCCAGTACGGCGTCTGTCCCTCTGTGAAATACGGCATCAGCAAAATCGGGGTGGTTGATATTCCGTGATCCCACGCAACCGTCATGAAATCATACAGATTGTCCAGAAATTCATTCGGATGCTTCTTCCAATCATCCATGCTCATAAAGAGCCTGCAGCTGTTCAAGGTCAGGCGTTGAGCATATCCCATGTTTCTGACTTCAATTTCATGCTGATAGCAATCCGTATTCTCCAGATTGTAATTGAATCCCTTAATATAACTGTAATCCTGAAGCGGTTTCATGTTTTATCTTTCCCTTACTGTGCATCCGCGACAACCTGATCAAATGCCGCTTTCTTCTCGGTATACAGATCCTTTGCATAATCAATCAGCTTCTGCCCTCCAATCGAGTCTGCCTGACTGATCATGTTGTCATAAGCCGCTATCGCATCCTCTTCCGATGCAGCAGTGATGATCTGTACCGCACTGTTCTTCTCAAGATCTGTGAGGTTCGTCATAATTGTCTGCTCTTCCGAATCAGGATCCAGACGAATCATCGCCAGCACCGGATTTGTTTCAATAATATCCGTCAATGCACTTCTTGCTTCATAGGTGTCTCCGCCGGCTCCTGCAGAAGGAAGGGTGTTTGCCACGCCGTCATGTGTCATCCATCCCCAATACTTCATGCCGTCATCCGTGCTCGGTGTATCCCAGTCATAATTCAGGTTGATATAGGTCTTGTCCTCGCTCCATTCCCAGTCAACACCTTCCTCACCCCAAAGCAGCAGGTGCATTCCTTCCTGGCTGTAGCAATACGCAAGGAACCGGATCGCGGCCTCCGGATCCGAACAGCTCTTCGGAATATAAATGCCTCTCCAGCCTACACTCGAATACTTAAATTTCGCGCCGTCCTGCGTTCTGAGAATGTCGTAAATCTGTGTTGTCGTGAAATCTTCTCCGGCCTCTGCCAACGCCTTATCCATCTCAGATTTCGTGTCGGAATATTTGGCATCTGCAAAAATTTTGCCTGCAACCATATATTCCTTATCGCTTGCGTCGGAGGTGAAAGCAAAGTTCTCATCACTCATAAGACCTTCGCGATACCACTTGTTCATCAGCAGATAATACTCCTTCAGCGCGGGATCATAGATGAACGGTTCTGCCGTTCCATCGACATCCACATAGCCTGAAGTGTACGTTGTTGCGCCGCACAGAACCTTCATGAAATTATTGTTGTGCGTTGTGTTATAAACAAACGGAATCACGTCAGGATACTGCTCCTTGACCTGCAGCAGCAATGCCTCCAGATCATCAATGCTTTCAAGCTCCGGTGAGCCCATTTCCTCATAGATATCTGTGCGCAGAACCAGACCCGGGCCCTCATAAACAGCCATCGGATACTCATCCATAAAGAAATCCGGCGAATAGCCGCACAGCACCGTATAAACATGGCCATCGTTTGCCGTATTCACAAATTTCGTAACATCATCAAAAGGAAGCTCCACTCCGTACTGTTCTGCAAGCTCGTAGATGTCGTAGCATACATTGGAATCAGCCATACGTGAGAAATTATCCGAAACAACCAGGTCGCCAAGATCCCCCGATGCAATCTGCATATTCAGCGCCGTCGTGTCTGCCGCTACAGAAACTGTGATATCGCAGTCTGTGTTGTCTTCCACCAGATCGGTGATTCTTCCCTCCCATGTCTGATACGGCCACCACGTTTCATCGACAAACATCTTTAAGCTGGCACTGTGTGCCGATCCGCTGTCCGTCGAAGCCGCATCCTCTGTCTCTTCTGCTTCCGTTTCTTCTGCTGCCTCTGACATGGTCTCGACATTTTCCTCCTCCGTGCTCTCCGTCGCCGCGGTATCAGAGCCTGATCCGCATCCGGCAAGCATGGAAGCTGTCATGACCGACACCATCAATGCCGCAATAAACCGTCTTTTCTTTTTTTCTGTCATGTCGTAACCCTCCCTGTGTCTTTATTTGTCTGCCACTACGGCAGTGAAACACTTTGTAAACTTCATTCCTTTACCGCTCCGATCATCAGCCCCTGAACAAAGTATTTCTGCAGGAACGGATAAACACACATGATCGGCAGCATGGACACAATCATCGCCGTCGTCTGACTTGTCATTGCAGTAGCAGTCGAAACCATGGATCCGCCGCTCAGGGTTGCTGCCGACGCTGATTGATTGATGGTCGTGATCATCCGGTAGGCAACTGTCCGCAGACTCTCATCATTCACGTAATAGGATGAGTCCACCCACGAATTCCACTGGTTCACCGCTGTAAAGAGCGCCAATGTTGCAATAAACGCTTTCGACAAAGGAAAAACAATTTTGACCAGAATCTTTGTCTCGCTTGCTCCGTCCAGCTTGGCCGATTCAATCAGCGAATCCGGAACTGACTGGAAGAAATTGATCCCTACAATGACAAAAAACAGATTCAGCATGGACGGAAAAATGTAAACCCATACCGTATTCAATAAATGCAGGTTTTTGAGCAAAATGTAAAAGGGAATCAACCCGCCGGAAACATACATTGAAAAAACCACAACAAAGCGGTAGAACTTCCCGAACATGAGCTCCTTGCGCGACAGTGCGTAAGAAACCACGCAGGTAACCAAAACGGTAATCAACGTACCCAGAATGGTTCGAAAAGCCGATACCTGAAGTGCCAGGATCCATCTCGAATCCGACAACAGCTCAATGTAGTTCTGAAGCGTGAACTGGCGCGGCCAGAAAAACACACCTCCCTTCATGAAGTCATATCCGTTATTCAGAGACGCTATAATGCAGTAATAAAAGGGATATGCTGTACATATAAAAATCAAGATCAGGAGAATCCATATCACCGCGTCAAATATATTGTTTTCGAGTGTGTGATAAACCTTTCGTGATGAGGTCTTTTCTTCATTCCTGTTTTTTCTCATCAGAACAGCCCCTCCCCTGCAAATTTCTTCGCCGCAAAATTACTGATAAGAATAAGAAGTACGGAGATCATCGACTGAACAAGATCAACAGCCGTCGCGTATGCAAATCGTCCCTGGGAAAGTCCCATCTTGAAGGCATATGTCTGGATAATTTCCGAAACGGAATTGTTGATCGTGTTTCCAAAGATCCAGCATTGCTCAAAATTAGATCCTCCCATTCCTCCTCCCAACAGGCTGCCTATGGAGAGAATCAAAACTGTCACGATCGACGAGCGAATTCCCGGCAGCGTAATGTGAATAATCCTCTTCCACCGCCCGGCTCCGTCGATTTCCGCCGCTTCGTACAGCTGCGGATCAATGCCTGTCATTGCCGCCAGAAAGATGATTGCCCAATATCCGGAATTCTTCCAGACTGCCAGAAAGGTTGCCACGCCGTAAAAATACTTGGTTGATGTCAGAAAGGGAATGGCTTTGGAAATGATTCCGGCCCTCATAAGAAGCTGATTGATCACGCCGATATCGCCATTCAAAAAAGCATTTGCAATGGTATAGACCAGAACCCACGAAATAAAGTTCGGAAGGTAACTGACCGTTTGAACGGCTCTTTTGAATGGTATGCAGCGCATTCCATTCAGTAAAAGTGCCAGGATAATCGGGGCCGGAAATGTGAAAACCAGTTTCAGAAGACTAAGTGCCAACGTATTGCGTAAAAGCTCCGGAAACTTGTAATAGGAAAAGAACTCCCTGAAATTCTTCAGGCCTGCCCAGTCACTTGTCAGGATCCCCTGAAAGCCATCATTAATGCTGTAGTCCTTGAACGCTATAATGATTCCGAAAAGCGGAAGATATGAAAATACAAATAAAATGGCTACTCCGATCAACGCAAAAATCTGAAGCTCCTTTTGCCGTTTGAACTTTCGCCACCCATTCGTGAATTTATTTGTCTTTTTCATAGAAATCCACCCCCCCTGTGTTATGATTATCAGATTTTTCACCGGAAAAATCTTTCATAAAACAGAGGGGTGGACTTTTGTTTTTCCGATTTATTTTCCCTCCATCGGGAGGCAAAGCTTCACATGTCCGCCGCCTTCCGGTCTGTTGCCGATTTCCCATGCGGCATTTCCTTTATAGAGCAATTGCATCCTTTCACAGACATTTCGAATTCCGATATGTCCCTCCGGATATTCGAAATTCCCGCTTGTCTGATTTCGTTTTGTTATCATTTCCTCAGGAAACCCCTTGCCCGCGTCATCTATGACATCCTGCAGCTTCTCCTCGTC
>CAYXAN010000063.1:0-8848 GCA_964461705.1 uncultured Sarcina sp.
CAGCCGAAATCATTTCCTGCCGCAGGTACACCGCCGATGCCGCCGCTCTCTGTGGTCAGCGTGAACAGATCCGAGCAGTTTTCCTCTGCGGCCACGTTGGACACCACGGTCGGATTTCCCACGCCCAGATTAACGATGTCGCCCTTCTTCAGCTCCATGGAGGCCCTTCTTGCAATGAGCTTTCTCTCATTCAGCGGTACATGCGGAATGGAATCCATCGGAACCTTTACCTCTCCGGAGAATACCGGGTTGTATACGGATGCCGCGGTCTGCCAGTGATATTCCGGCTTTGCCACGTACACGTAATCCACAAGGATGCCGGGGACCTCTACCAGTCTCGGATTCAGTGTGCCGGCCTTTACAATCCTCTCCACCTGACAGATGACGATTCCGCCGGTAGCCCGTGCCGCCTCGGCCGCTGAAAGCTGACCCAGCTTGTAGCCTTCCTTATACATGGAGATGTTGCCGTTTTCATCCGCAACGGTTCCGCGGATGATGGCCACATCGATCTTCTTCGGTGCCTTGTAGAGCAGCCACTCCTCGCCGTCGATATGGATGAGCTCAATCAGGTCATCCTTCGCCGCGTCATTCATGCGGCCGCCGCCCTGTCTCGGATCCATGAAGGTCTTCAGACCGATCTTCGTAATGACGCCCGGCTGATGTGCGGCGATGGCATGCATCATGCCGATGCAGACGCCCTGCGGCCAGTTGTAAATCTCTGCCTTATTGTCCCGGCTGAACTCCGTCATCGCGCGGCCGCAGCCGTTCAGATGTCCGCCGATGCCTCTTGTCATCATCCCCTCATGGCAGATGTGGCTCAGACCCTTGGTGCTCATGTCGCCGACGGCAGCCTGCCAGTAAAAGGTAAGATCTCTCGGATGTCCGCTGTCGAGGAAGCTCTTTTCGATCTCCATGACACTTTCTTCCGCAAATCCGCCCAGCGTAATGCCGGTCATAAGGACGGAATCACCATCCTTCACAAGGCCGGAAACCTCTGATGAAGCAATTACTTTCATGTCTACCTCCTGTTATGGCTGTGTCTGTTATCTCTCGTTCTTGTACTCGGGGCTTCTCTTATTAATGAAGGCATCCATTCCCTCTGCCTGATCCGGATTGGAGAAGCACAGACTGAACAGCTCGCGCTCGAAGAGCTTTCCGGTTCCGATACCGTAAACCTCACCAAGGTTAATGGCTCTCTTTGCCATTCCGGCTGCGAAGGCAGGCATCTTCTTGAGCTTTTCTGCCATCTCCTTTGCCTTTGCCATGACCTCGGCATCCGCAACAACCTCGGTGGCAAGACCGATTTCATAGGCCTCCTTGCCCTTGACTCTCTTTCCGAGAAGGATCATTTCCTTTGTCTTTGTGGCACCGATCAGCTTTGTCATCCGCTGTGTTCCGCCGGCACCCGGCAGAATTCCGAGGCTGACCTCCGGGAAAGCAAAGGTTGCGTTCTCACCCACAACGCGGAAGTCACAGGCCAGCGTCATCTCACAGCCGCCGCCCAGTGCCATTCCGTTCACGGCAGCAATCACCGGGATGGCCAGCTCCTCCAGCAGGTTGTTGATGGACTGTCCGAGATCAGCGGTCTTCTGTGCTACCATGGTGGTCGCATGGGACATCTGCTTGATATCCGCGCCGGCTGCAAATACCTTCTCGCCGCCGGTAATGATCAGGACCCGTACCTCCTGATCGTACTTGATGGTGTTCAATGCATCCAGGAGCTCATAATTCACCTCGTCGCACAACGCGTTCCATGCCTTGGGACGATTGAGTGTGATGGTTGCGATCTGATCCTCCACCGTAAGAATGATGTTCTTGTATTCCATAACTGCCTCCGTTTTTGCTATTTTTTTAACAAATAGAGTCCAAATATATACGAGGAAGCCTTCACTTCCTCGTATTGCTCCCCCTGCTGTCTTCCGTGATGTCCTTCCCTTGGGGGGAATTGCCGTTACTTCCTTGCCAGCTGTCCTGCGATAACCATTCTCTGGATCTGGTTGGTGCCCTCAAAGATCTGGAAGATCTTCGCATCTCTCATCAGCTTCTCTACAGGATACTCTCTGCTGTAGCCATATCCGCCGAGGATCTGCACGGCATCGGTTGTCACCTTCATGGCCATGTCGCTGACGAAGGTCTTGGTGATGGATCCGAGCTCGGTGTCATACTTGCCGGTCTTATCGATCATCTCAGCGCAGCGGTACAGAAGAGCCCTTGCTGCCGTAACCTGGATCTCCATGTCTGCCAGCATCCACTGCAGACCCTGGTTCTTGATGATCGGTCTGCCGAAGGTGCATCTGGTCTTTGCGTAGGCAACGGCCTCCTCCAGAGCATGCTCGGCGATGCCAAGGCAGCCGTAGGAGTTCACGCCTCTGCTGCGGTCAAGGCTCATCATGGCGATCTTGAAGCCCTCGCCCTCCTGGCCGATCCGGTTCTTGGCAGGGATTCTTACATTATCAAAAATAACGTCTGTTGTGTTGGAGAGGCGAAGGCCCATCTTGTCCTCTTCCTTGCCGACGCTCACGCCTTCTCTTTCTCTCTCTACCAGGAAGCAGGTGATTCCCTTTGCACCGAGGGACTTGTCCACGGTTGCAAAGACGGTATACATATCTGCAATGCCGCCGCTGGTGATGAAGCACTTTCTGCCGTTGATGATGTAATCATCGCCGTCCTTGGTGGCCGTTGTCTTTGTTGCTGCCGCATCTGATCCTGCATCGGGCTCGGTCAGGCAGAAGGAGCCAAGCTGACCCTGCATAACACGATCCATGTAGTATGCAATCTGCTCCTCGGTTCCTGCGATGCGCAGAGGCGTAACGCCGAACTCAGCCGTCGTCGCGCTGACGATGAAGCCTGCATCCACCTTTGCAAACTGCTCATTTACCAGGACAAGATCCATGGCGCTGGCACCGATTCCGCCGTACTTCTCCGGAACAAACATGGTTGAGAAGCCCGCCTCATAGAACTTCTTGTACACTTCCATCGGGAACTCACCCTTGCGGTCATACTCCGCAACAATGGGCTTTACTTCCTTCTCAGCAAAATCCTTCGCAAATGCAACCAGATCCTTTTGCTCATCGGTCAAAATATAATCCACCATTTTACAATCCCCCTTATGCCTTCTGCTTCTTAATTTCCTCAATCAACATCGGTACGATGGTATTGAGGTCGCCAACGATTCCGTAATCCGCAATATTGAAGATGGGTGCATCCGCATCCTTATTGATGGCAACGATGGTTCTGGAGCCGCTCATTCCGGCCATGTGCTGAATTGCTCCGGAAATGCCGCAGGCAATGTACAGCTTCGGGGATACGGTCTTGCCCGTCTGTCCTACCTGATGGCTGTGTGCGATCCATCCGGCATCAACGGCTGCTCTGGAGGCTCCTACCTCGCCGCCGAGCACATCCGCCAGCTCCTGAATCAATGCAAACTTCGAAGGATCGCCAAGGCCTCTGCCGCCGGATACGATGATGTCTGCGCCCTCCAGGTTTACGATCTCAGCCGCAGCCTCCTTCACCAGCTCAACCACCTTGGTCCGGATGGATGCAGGATCTACGGTCGCTGCCTCCTTAATGACCTCGATCTGTCTCCCTTCCTCAGCTTCCGGCTTTTTGAATACGCCGGGGCGAACGGTTCCGATCTGCGGAATGCTGTCCGGGCACTTGATGGTCGCCATCAGGTTGCCGCCGAAGGCCGGTCTGGTCCATGCCATCTTTCCGTCCTCCGGATCGATGTCCAGCGCCGTGCAGTCTGCCGTAAGTCCGGTGCCCAGTCTGCAGGACACCCTGGGTGCCATGTCTCTTCCGTTTCCTGTCGCACCGACCAGCAGCGTTGTCGGCTCGTACTTCTTCAGCAGATCCACCATTGTGTTCGCATAAGCATCCGTCGTGTACTGCTCGTATACCGGATCATCCAGTGCGATGACCTTATCGGCGCCGTATCTTGTCGCATCCTCGACAGCAGATGACACGTTATGGCCGATCACAACCGCAACCAGATCCCCTTCCTGGATCTTCGCCAGTCTCTTTCCCGGATTCAGCAGCTCCAGACCAACCGGCTTGGCACTCCCGTCTCTGTTTGTCTCGATATATACCCAAAGATCTTTACTCATGATGATGCAATCCTCCTTCACAGTCAGGTTGTAACCGATCCGTGCATTCCGAAGTTCCCTGCGGAAGCCCCGGCGCTGCGGAGCCGTTACCTCAGATGATGTTTGCTCCCACCAGAAGACTGGTCAGCTTTGCAACGGTCTCCGCTTCCGTCTCCTCTTTGATGATCATGCCGCCTGTCTTCACATCCGGAGTAAAGGTCTTCTTTACCTTCGTAGGTGAGCCTCCAAGGCCTGCTCTGGAAAGATCCATCGGGACATCTGCCGCGCCAAGCGTCGGGATCTCCGCACGGTTTGCCGCCATCTTGCCCTTAATGGTTGCGTAGCGAGGATCAAAATTCGGCTTCGTGAAGGTGATCAGGCAGGGAGTGGAAATCTCTGTCATTTCATATCCGTCGTCCACCTCTCTCTTGACAACCACAGAGGTTTCTGCGGACTCCGTGATCTCCCATGCATAGGTAACCTGCGGAAGGCCAAGATGCTCGGCAATTTCGGGTCCTACCTGTGCCGTGTCGCCGTCGATGGCCTGCTTGCCGCACATGATGATATCGAACTTGCAACCCTCTCTCTTTTCGATTTCCTTGATGGAATTGGAAATGATGTAGCTGGTAGCCAGCGTATCGGAGCCGCCGAAGGCCCGGTCAGAAACCAGATATGCCTTATCGCACCCCATGGACAGTGCTTCCTTCAGAACCGCCTTGGCCTGTGCAGGTCCCATGCTGACAACAACGATCTTGGTATTGGGATCCTTGTCCTTCAATCTCAGGGCCGCCTCTACTGCATAGCCGTCAAAGGGATTCAGGATGCTCGGTACACCATCTCTGATCAATGTCTTCTTCACAGGATCAATCTTGATCTCCGTCGTATCTGGTACTTGCTTCACGCACACGATAATATTCATCAACCCCATCTCCTTCCAGATGAATTTTTAGGTCATATGACCTGTTTGACAGAAAAATAACACTTCAGCCTTTTCTTTTCAATCGCCTTTTCAGATTTCCTTCGGCTTCTTTGTGTTTTTTGGCACAATTGTTCAATTTTCCGTGCGTTTTTTGTGAGTAATTATTGTCGTTTCGGCCCGTTTTATGTGGCCATTCGTCCATTTGTCCGTACCCGGCAGCGGCAAATGGACGAAGTCCGGCGCAAATAGGTCATTCGACCTATTTGTGCCGGACAAAGGCTTGTTCCGCGGGTGCGGCCAGCGGATCCGTGAGGAAGAAGCTGTGTCCCCCGAAAATATTTTGTTTGCTTGAACTAATTTTCCTCCCCCGTGTGCCGTTTCAATTGCGTTGTGATGTGGTATAGTAAAGTTGCTGTGTCGGCTTCGGATCGCAGCCGTTATTCATTCATGCAGAGAGGCAGGAGATATGCCAGGCAAGGGAGAACAAACCAAGATAAGGATCGTCAATGCCGCCAAAAAGCTGTTCGGCACCAAGACCTATGATTATGTGACGACGAGAATGATTGCCGCCGAGGCACACTGCAGCCAGTCGGCGATTTCGTTTTACTTCTCCACAAAGGAGAATCTGTGCGCTGCCGTCATCGACGACATCATCAAATACCATAAAATTTACTATACACCACTGGCCAACTCCGTAAATGACTGTGAAAAGAGCGGTCAGCTGACGCAGGAAGTGGCCATGCTGTACCTGCAGCAGTATCTCCATACACAGCTGGAGATTGCCTTTGATCCCCGAAACCGCTGCGCCATCAGCTTTTCCGTCAACGGAGAGGATCTGCCCGGCCATATCTCGGATAAGATCAGCGAAAGCGTGTTCAACAACGTCACGGTACCCATGGCAAAGCTCCTGTGCGTATATTCGTATATGTCCTTTGACAAGGCGCTGGTCTACAGCCAGACGCTGACAAACTGCATCGTGACCTATCCCTTCACCGAGCCCATTCCTTACGAGACGCTCCACGAATATGCTGACAACAGGCAGGACTATGACCGGGAAACCATGGTGCGGCAGGTCAAGCAGTACATCATGGATTTCTGCATCAACATGATAAAAAGCATCAAGCAGTAAAACTGCTTGATGCTTTTTACGGAAGCAAGATTCCTCTTTCTTTTTGTAAATATCTCTTCGGATGTTTTTCCGGCCCTTCGCCGGCCGGATTTTACTTCGGTCACCTTTTCCGGGATCATGGATCATTTTTTCCGCTTTGTGATCCCGGCGAGGACTCCCAGCGCTCCCGCTGCGGCAGCGCCTGCTGCCAGAAGGGCTTTGTTGTCAGCGGCAAGCTTTTTGGCCTCCTCCGCATTTTTCGGCAGCTTCTTTGCGACGGCGTCCATCCCTTCCTTTACCTTTCTGGTTCCGTCGTTCAGGATTTCCTGCGCCGTCTTTTCCTCCTTGTCCTCGATGACATGATAGCGCCGAAGCAGCTTCTCGACCTCTGTTCCCTTCAGCTTCGACATGACCGCCTTCAGAGCACCATCCGCCACAGGTCCCATGGAGCCGTCGTTCAGCGGACGTCCGTCACGGAGCGCAACGGTGGCGTGAAGAAGGTCACGCACATCGTAGGTGCTGCCCCAGACCTCCGGAACCCCGCGGTCGATGTTCAGCAGCGTATACACGGCCTCCATGCCGGTACGGATGGAGTATTCTGTGGTGAAGATCGTGTCTCTTGGCGTCTCCGCAAACTGTCCGAGGAATGCGAAGTTCACCGCCTTGTCCGGAACAACGTCCGGCCGGTCGCCTGCCTCGCGGGGCATAAAGAAGGCCGTGATATAAGGCATCATGACGGGAACGGTATTGCAGCTGTTTGCCGCAAGCTCCTCGATTTCCTCCATCGGAACACCCAGGTGATACAGCCACTCCTCGCAGATCTCCTTGCCGGTGCACTCCCGCATGGGCTTATTCACATAATCGCCCGGCTTATCTGTGAACAGGGCATACACCCACACCAGACACTGATCCTTGGGCTGGCTCTTAAACTGCGGCTGCCGGTTGATGGTCCAGGACAGCAGCCAGGAGGAATCCTGCGCCGTCACAATGCCCCCTGTCACCACGCCGCCGCTGAAGGGATCCCGATGACAGATGTTCTTGATGTACGGAATGACCTTATCGTCCAGCGTCGTGACGGTGGCGCTCATCCAGTTGGTCTGCTCCGGATCGTAGTCGAATTTCTCCGGATGGCCGAAGGACGGATCCTGTACGGCGATGCGGTGCCACATATCCCAGCCGCCGCCTTCCTTCAGATCCGGATTGTAAGCCGCAGGCTTGTCCTGGCTTCCCATCGCGGCATTCTCCACACAGCCGCCGTTGGTGATGAACACCAGATCGTTTTCCGAAAGCGGAATGGTTTCCTTTGCGTCGTTTCTGGTTACCTCAATGCCGGTGGCCAGCTTCCGGTCTGCCTGAATGTCAAAGGTGACGTTGTCCACCTTGACGCCGTATTCAAAATCAACACCATGCCCCTCCAGATATCGAATCATCGGAAGGATCATGGACTCGTACTGGTTGTATTTGGTAAAGCGAAGTGCCGTGAAGTCCGGCAGACCGCCGATGTGATGTACGTACCGCTGCAGATACCGCTTCATCTCCAGCGCGGAATGCCAGTTTTCGAAGGCAAACATGGTGCGCCAGTACAGCCAGAAGTTGGAGTTGAATACCTCGTCATCAAAGATTTCATTGATCCGCTTATTGTACAGATCCTCATCCTGCGTCATGTACAGTTTCAGGATCTCCATGCAGCCCTTGTCCGACAGACCGAACTTCTTATCCGTGTGGGCATCCTGACCTCTTTTATGGGTCGCGCGGCACAGGGAATAATTGGGATCCTTCTTGTTCAGGTAGTAATACTCATCCAGTACGCTCAGCCCCGGCGTCTCAATGGAGGGAATGGACCGGAACAGGTCCCACATACATTCAAAGTGGTTGTCCATCTCACGGCCGCCCCGCATGACGTAGCCGACATTGTTGTAATACAGCCCGTCGCAGGCGCCTCCCGGCACCGGCTCCTTTTCCAGAACATGAATGTTCGTGCCCTTCATCTGTCCGTCACGAACCAGATAGCAGGCTGCCGACAGAGCCGCCAGGCCGGAGCCCACGATATAGGCCGACTTCTGATCCACGCCCTCCGGCTTCAGGGGACGTACAAATGCTTCATAATTGCCGCTTGCGTAGTACATATGCATTTACCTCCGCTGTGACTTGTTTGGTTGAGCTCATTATATGGAATATGACCGTTGGTCACCATCCTTTTTTCGTAAAGATTTTATGAACTCCGACCAGGGAGGGCTTCTTCACAGGGAGGCAATGCATCTGTCTCAGATTTGCCTTAGATTTGCCTTAGCTTTGCCTTAGATTGGACGGTCTCGCCCTCCTTCTTCCCTTTTAACGCTCTACTACGGCAGCGCATCCCATGCCTCCGCCGATGCACAGTGTGGCCAGTCCTCTCTTGGCGTCTCTGCGCTGCATTTCATACAGCAGCGTAACAAGAATGCGGCAGCCGGAATCTCCCAGCGGATGCCCCAGCGCAATTGCGCCGCCGTTCACATTCAGCTTTTCTATATCAAAGCCAAGATCATGGCCGACGGCAAGGCTTTGCGCTGCAAAGGCCTCGTTGGCTTCAATCAGGTCCATATCCGCCACTGTAAGTCCGATGCGCTTCATCAGCTTGTTGGTGGCGGCAATCGGTCCGACTCCCATAATCCGGGGATCCACTCCGCCAAGCTCACCGCCCATCCAGGATGCCATAGGAGTAATGCCCAATTCCTTCGCCTTCGCTTCGCTCATCAG
>CAYXAN010000064.1:0-8807 GCA_964461705.1 uncultured Sarcina sp.
TTCGTGGTAATCTCCGTCCTGATACTCGTCCATGAACTCCTGAATGTATTTTTCCGCGATGCTCTGAATATTCGCGTCGATGGTAAGTATCAGGTTGTTCCCGTCCTCGGCGGGAATCACGGTTCGCTGCAGATCGGAGCTGGTGTTAAGATACCCGTACTCACGTCCTGCCGTTCCGTTCAGTGTTTCATTGTAGTATTCCTCCAGCCCGAAGGCGCCCTCGTTGCTGCTGTTTGCAAAGCCCAGAACATGAGACAGGAGCGTTCCGTTCGGATAGGATCTGGTATAGGACGATTCAAACCAGATGCCCTGAATATTCTGATATTCCTCATAGACCTTTTGAGCATCCTCCAGCTGTGTTTGAAGATCATTCAACGCAGCTTCGTTGTTCGAGCCGGATTTTTCCGCGGAAATCTCCTTTTTAATACCGGCAACCCTCTCCTCTGCATCCGAAATTTCCTTTTCATATGCCGTCTTTTCCGCGTAGGTCAAGCCCTTTTTGGCAATGTAATACCGCGAATCCGGATTGTCATGGATGTACTGTCTGATGGTGTCCTGATCCAATCCAAGCCGCTCACAGGCAGCCAGCGTGGGCTCCAGATAGCTGCTGGCTCCTTCGTCGTTTTCCGGTCCGTTATTGATCTGATACGCATCAATAATCACGCTGTAGATCAGTTCACTGGTTGCCAGAACCGTGCCGTTGCAATCCGTTATAGTGCCTCTCTTGTACGGCAGTTCCTGAGAATCATAGGACTGCTGAGAAAGAATCTGCTTCTTATATTCATTCCCATTGTCCCGGTTGATCATGATCAGCCTTAAAATGAGCGCCACAAAAGCCAGCAGCACCAAACCAAACAGCACTACCAGCTTTGCCTGCATCTTGTGATCAAATTGTCTGCGGAAAATACGGCGCCCGGTATCCTGGCTCTTTCCTCCGGTCTTCCTGTCTACGATATTGCGGCGATTGTTTGGACTGTCTGTTTTCTTCATTCTATTGTCCCAGCTGCGTCACCTGACGGACATAATCCCCCTCGCCGCCGTCATACTCAATAATCTGATTTTCCTCCGCGTAGGTCATTCCGAGCTTTGTAATGGCCTTATATTTAACATCGTCCAGATTGACGCTGGAATCGATCTGATTTTCCAGCTCGTCATTATTGCTTTTGAGCTCCGACAGGCTGGATTCCAGACGCGCAATCTCCTTCACGGAGGCCGTCACTTCCGCCTGAAGCCCGACATACTGAATCAGCACGACGGACACGGCAAACACAACCGCCGTCATGAATACGATGAGCGCAGGGTTCATAAACGACCTGAATACAGGAGCTGTTCTTGCCGCCCGTTCCCTGCGATAGCCTCTGTCATCGCGATATCTTCTTTTGTCCTCTCTGACCGGTGCATAGGCCGGAGCCGCACTTCCGTACACGTAGCTGTCCTTCGTCTGATGAGCGCCGCCCTGTCGGCCATTCCTCACACGACTCACCTGCTGACCATAGTATGCACGATCTGTATGTCCTGTCATTCCCCGGGGTGCATATCCCCGATTGTAATTTCTGTTTGACATAGTCACCTCGATTCCTGCTGCGCTCTTTTCTCAAACACCCGCAGCTTGGAGCTGGCAGAACGTTTGTTTTCTTCCAGTTCTCCCGCAGAAGGCACGATGGGCTTCCGGGTAATGACCCTTCCCTTTGAAACTCTCCCGCACGTGCAGACCGGAAATTCCGGCGGGCAGATGCAGGGGCTTTCATTTCGTCTGAATGCGTTCTTTACAATGCGATCCTCCAGCGAATGAAAGGTAATGATGCAAAGCCGTCCTCCCGGCTTCAGGATGTCGATCAGACGATCGATGGAATCCTGCAATACATCCAGTTCGCGGTTGCAGGCGATCCGTACCGCCTGAAAGGTCCTTTTGCACGGGTTTCCGTATTTGTCCTGCAGGCGCATCGGAATGCTGGCGCGAATCACCTTCACCAGCTCGCCCGTGGTTTCAAAGGGCTTGATCTGTCGCTGCGCCGCAATCCTGCGCGCGATGTTTGCCGCATATCGCTCCTCTCCGTAATCACGAAGAATTCTGATCAGCTCTTCCGTTTTCCACGTATTGAGAATATCTGCCGCCGTTACCGGACTCTCCTGATCCATGCGCATGTCCAGAGGCTCGTCCGCATTGTAGGAAAATCCTCTCTCCGGGTTGTCCAGCTGGTAGGAAGATACCCCCAAATCCAGAAGAATCCCGTCCACCCCGGGAATTCCCATTTCCTTCAGAATTTCCGGAATATGTTCAAAGTTGTCATGTACGACGGCAACCCTGTCGTCGAACACCCGGAGGCGCTTTGCTGCAGCAGCGATCGCGTCTTTGTCCTGATCAATTCCGATCAATCGTCCGCCTTCTGTAAGCCGGGTCGCAATCTCTGTGCTGTGTCCTGCGCCTCCAAGCGTTCCATCCACATAAACCCCGGAAGGCCGAATATTCAGGCTCTCCATTGTTTCATGCAAGAGAACCGGCAAGTGTTGAAATTCCATTTTCAGCCTTTCTGCCTTCCGCATTACTCCATGCGAAGGGTCCATTCTGTACTTCCCGGGGAAAGCACAGCCGAAGGCAGCTCCTTAAATCTGGAAGCCGCTCGCCAAAAGATCATCGGAAATTGCACTGATGTCCTCTGCTGTGTGTTCCGCATCGTATGCGTTGTATGCCTCTTCACTCCAAAGCTCGCCTCTGGCTCCCATGCCGACGAAGACCACATTCTTGTCGATGCCTGCCAGCTGCCGCAGCTGCGGCGGCAAAAGGATGCGCCCCTGCTTGTCAATTTCCATTTCCATGGTTCCTGACATAAAGTAGCGGACCAGCTCCCGGGCCTGCCTTGAGTTGGAAGGAAGAGCCTTCAGCCGTTCCGAAAATGCATTCCAATCGTCCTCATCATAAATTTGGAGACACTGATCAAACCCCCTTCCGATCCAGAAGTGGCTTCCCAGAATCTCTCTGAACTTCGCCGGCACGATCAGCCTTCCCTTCGCATCCAGGGAATGGCGATACTCGCCTGAGAACGTCTTGGCCATGAATTCTTTCCTGCTGCCTTGTGTGAAGAGCTTTCCGAAAGACGTATCCGCGTCCCTCGTTGTCTTCTGATTCTACCACTTTCCACCACATAATGGTAAAAAAATGGGATTTCCTTCCACGAAGTAGCCTCATCATACATCAGAGGAAGGGTTCATGACAAGACTGCCCGGTATGATTTTCCTTTTAAATGAGTTTTGAATAAAAAAACCGTGCGGTGGGAGATTTTCCCATCACACGGCTCGATCGTACTATGATTCAAATGTACTGCTGTTACTTTTCCTTCCTGCGCAGACGAATGGCAAAAATGGCAACGATCGAGATCGCCGCCAGAAAAACGCCCATCACGAGGTTGACCGGAATTGATGTCCCCGTGATGTAAAGCTGATCCGTTCGAATGGCCTCGATCCAGGCCCTTCCGATGCCATAGCCTGCCAGATACAGAAGAAACATTTCCCCCTTAAATTTCCGATGCTTCAGCATCACCAGCAGAATAACAAGAACCCCCGCATTCCACATTCCTTCATATAAGAAGGTCGGGTGAACCTGAATATAATTGGTTCCCTCCTCGATATGCCGGGACAGCTCCGCAGTGATATCTCTTGCCCGTACGGCAGCCACCGGAAGCCGCATGGCAAAAAGCCCGTCACTGTAGCCGCCAAATACCTCCCGGTTAAAGAAATTTCCCCATCGGCCGATGATCTGCCCCACCAGCAGGCCGTACACCACGGTGTCCAGAACCTCCGGAAGATAACGTTTTTTGACGGTGCAGTAGACATATGCCGTCAAAACGCCCCCGATGACGCCCCCGTAAATGGCAAGACCTCCGGCCCGCAAATTAAAAATCTGAAGCAAATCATCCTTATACGCATCCCAAAAGAAAATCACATAATAAATCCTGGCGCCGATGACGCTGAACACAATCAGCCACAGCGAAAGATCCCAATAGGTATCCTCCGACTGTCCTGTTCGCCTTGCGATGCGCACTGCCGTCAGAATTCCCAGCAGCATTCCCAATGCAATCATGCAGCCATACAGCGCTACCCGAAAGTTCCCGATATAAAATGCCTGCGGCACATTCTTCAGATAAATTCCCAGATGCGGAAAGGCAATATCCATCTGTTCCATCTGTGCTGTCATTTCTGTCATCTCTTTTCCTCAGTCGCCATTGTTAAAAGCATTTCCGCAACACATCTTTCCGGCTCGCTTGCCATAAGGCAGTGCTATACCAGATGCACATCCAGCTGCTGATAGGGAATCTCTACTTGCTCTTCCCGGAAGCATCTGCGGATCTTCTCCTGCATGTCCCAGCGAACGTCCAGATAGTCCTTAATGTCCACAATGCAGCGAAGACCGATGACCACGCTGCTCTCTCCCATCTCCTCCACAAATGTCCTGCGGCTCATCTCCTGAATGCGCGGCTCCTCGTCCATCAGCCGATCCAAGATTCCCCGCGCCCTTGCTTCGTCCTCTTTGTAGGAAATTCCAATGGTGATCGTCAGCCTTTTCTGCCCCCGTGTCAGCGTGGAGTTCACTACGGACTTGTTGGTAAGTGTGGAATTGGGAATCACAAGCCGTTCCCTTTCCGGGGTAAAAATGGTTGTGTAATACAGTTCGATCTTCTCCACCGTTCCCTGCACATCTTCCCCCTTTACCGAGATATAATCTCCCTCTCGAAACGGACGAAGAACCAGAAGCAGTACGCCGCCGGCAAAATTGGACAGCACTCCCTGCGCAGCCAGAGAAATTCCGACACCTGCCGAGGCAACGAGTGCCGCAATGCTGGAGGCCTCCACAATATTCAGCTGCAGGATCATAGTGACAATGGTAAAGCCCAGCACCAGGGCCTTAATCAGAGCCCGCATGAAATGCCGCACCGTTGAGGCCGTGCCCCGCTTTTCCAGATGCCGTTCCAGGGCGCCGAGGATTTTCTCAAGGATCTTGGCAATGGCAGCATAAAGCAGGATGCAGAAGCCGACGCGAACCAGAAAATCCAAGGCAGAGGAGCCCAGGTTCGCAAGCCACGTATCAAAATTCAAAATATCTATCCGCTCCAAGCCGATGCCTCCTGTATGTTTCCTTCATTGTCCAATGTAATCCGTGTCATGGACTGCCTTGCAAGCAAGCTTGCTCCCGAGTTGTCACTTCGGACAGCTCATCTCGGCTTTGCTTCGCAAATCCTCGATGTTGGACTTCGTCCAATGTAATCCGTGTCATGGACTGCCTTGCAAGCAAGCTTGCAGGCAGTCCATGACACGGATTACGCTGTCCTCAGGGGTTACACGTTGAAGCGGAACAGAATGACGTCGCCGTCCCGGACAACATAGTCCTTGCCTTCCATACCCACAAGTCCTTTTTCACGGGCAGCTGCCAGGCTTCCTTCTTTCAGGAGAACTTCCCAGTTTACAACCTCTGCCTTGATGAATCCGCGTTCGAAGTCGGAGTGAATCTTCCCGGCTGCCTGAGGAGCCTTTGTGCCGATGCGAATGGTCCAGGCTCTGGTTTCGTCCTCTCCCGCAGTCAAAAAGCTCATCAGTCCAAGGGTATGATAGCTTGCCTTGATCAGCTTATCCAGGCCGGATTCTTTCAATCCCAGATCCTCCAGAAAAATCTGCTTTTCCTCATCGTCAAGCTCGGAGATTTCCGCTTCCATTTTGCCGCAAAGAGCAAACACCTCGCTCCCCGTCCCGGCTGCATAGGTGCGAACATCCTGCACCATGGAATTGGAGGCGCCGTCATCCGCTATATCGTCCTCCGACACATTGCAGGCAAAGATCACCGGCTTGGAAGTCAAAAGGCTATACTCCTTCAGGAGCTTCTGCTCATCCTCTGTCAGGTCCTCCATGGTCAGTACCATTTGTCCCGCCTCCAGATGAGCCTTGATCCGATTCAAAAACTCCAGCTCCTTCGCAGCCCCTTTGTCCATTCTTGCCGTCTTGGCCACCTTCGAAATCCGTCGCTCCAGCACCTCCAGATCGGCAAAAATCAGCTCCATGTTGATGGTTTCGATGTCACGGACAGGATTTACCGTACCGTCCACGTGCGTAACATTGGGATCCTCGAAGCAGCGCACAACATGTACAATCGCATCGCATTCACGGATGTTGGCCAGGAACTGATTACCCAGTCCCTCGCCCTTGGACGCACCGCGCACCAGGCCTGCAATGTCAACAAACTCAACAACGGCGGGTGTTACCTTTTTGGAGTGATACATATCTCCCAGCTTACGGATTCTTTCATCCGGCACCGGCACCACTCCCACATTCGGATCAATGGTACAGAAGGGGTAGTTGGCAACATCCGCCCCTGCCTTTGTCAATGAATTAAACAATGTACTCTTGCCCACATTGGGCAGTCCCACGATACCCAGCTTCATAATGCCTCTTTGTATCCTTTCTGCAGCAACTGTATTTCACAACGCACTATTATCTCACAAACACGATCGATGGACCGCATCATCGATAAACCATTTTCCGTTCCTTCAATTCGGTATAAATCTCCGTGTAATTTGTGTACCTGATTCTGCTGATCCTGCCATCCTTCATGGCCTTCTTTACCGCACAGTCCGGCTCCATAAGATGGTTGCATCCCTGAAACCGGCACTCTCCTGCGTAACGATGAAATTCCGGATAATAATTTTTGAGCTCCTCCGGCTTCACCTCCTGCAGATACAAGGAGGTAAAGCCCGGTGTATCCACCAGAAACGTGTTGTCATCCGCATACAGCAGCTCTACATGGCGGGTTGTATTGCGCCCCCTTGCAATTCTCGCCGAAAGCTCGCCGGTTTCCATGTGGGCTCTCGGGCAAAGATAGTTGATCAAAGAGGATTTGCCGACACCGGAGGGACCGGTCAAAACCGTTGTTTTTCCCTGAAGGACCTCCCGCAGAGAGGATATTCCCTCTTCCTTGCTGGTGCTGATAAACAGCAGCCGGCAGCCGCAGGCCCCGTAAATCTCCTGAAGCTCCTCTTTCTGATCCTCTGCTGCAAGATCCAGCTTGTTAAAGCACAAAACAGCCGGAATTCCCCGAAGCTTCATGACAATCAAAAATCGGTCCAGCATGTTGCAGCTCGGTGCCGGATGGGTGACCGCAAACAACAGCAGTGCCTGATCCACATTTGCCACATTGGGACGAATCAGATCGTTCCTTCTAGGCAGCAGCTCCACCACATTCCCCTCCTTGGGGTCGCCGGATTCGTCAATCACGTCGATGTTTACATCATCGCCCACCAAAGGCTTTTGCTTCAGGGCACGAAATACCCCCTTTGCTCTGCATCGATAAACGTTGCCTTCACTGTAAACCTCATAGAAGCCTGCGATGCTCTTAATAATTTTTCCCTGTTTGTGCTTCATGTCCGATATTTTACAGCCTCCGGTTCCAATTGCATGATCCCGGAATTGCTGATTCAGCACCTCCGTAAAAGACCGATGAGGATCAGTACATGCTGGTCATCATCGGTCCTGCTTCTTAATCTTCCGGCGTAAAGGTAAGCTGCCTTGTAATCACGCGCTGTCCGTTGACCGCATCTGCTGCCGAGGACGCGTAGCTCATCTGCAGCGTGCCTGTTGCACAGGTAATGCCGGTGAACGCAGCCGGCTGCGGGAAGGAGGTAAAGATGGTATTCATCAGCGTCTGTCCGTCTGCCGTGATAATCACCACATACACCTGCATTCCTGCCACATAATCCGGCGCCTCCTCGGCTGTCGGTGCCGCAATCTCGGTAGAGATCGCATACGTGGCCGCTTTGGCCGCCTTGCCAATGGTCAGATCCACCTGGGTCTGCGGATCAACATAGGACTCCGCTTCCACATTCTGAGCGATTACCTTTCCCACCTGCGTCTCATCGGTCGTCTCGACTTCCTTGGTGCTTCCCATTGTCAGACCCTTCTCGGTCAGGATTGCCATTGCCTCCTCTGTGGTCCTGCCCGTTAAGGAGGGAACCTGAACCTGCCCCTCTGTATCCGGCCCGGTACAGATGGTCAGCGTAATTGTTGTATCTGCAGGTGCCAACGCTCCGCCGATCGGCGATTGACTGATAATCTGTCCCTTTTCCACATCATTGCTGACACCGTCCACCTTGCTGATGGTGTCAAATCCCTTTTGCTTCAGGGTGGCAACGGCCTCCGCCTGGCTCTTTCCTGTGACATCCGGAACCTCGACACCGCTCTGCCCTGCGCTGACCTTCAGGATCACGCTTGTTCCCGCCTCAACGCCGGCTCCTGCAGTCGCCACAGTCCCGTCCTGAAAGGAGGCGGACATCACGACACCGGAATCATATTCCTCGGATTCCTCATAAATCACCTCCGGAATCAGTCCCAGTGATTTTAAGGAGTTCTGCACCTCCTCTGCGCTCTTGCCGACCATCTCCGGCAGAAGAACCCCATCCTCCTCTGCCGTCTGTGTATCATCCGCATTGCCGCTAAATGACAGAAGTCCCAGCTTTCCGGCGGCAAAGAGGATGATCGCAATGCCGATGATCAGCGCAGCAAGGATGGAAAGTGCGGTAATGAGTCTCTCTCTCCCGGGGCTGTAATTATCCCGGTAGGAGGAAACTTCATAGGCATCATCGTACCGGCTGTTCTTACGAAGCGGAGCGTCAATCCTCTCCTGGCGATTCTGGCGGGAGGCTCTGTGCTCTCTGTCCTCATAGGTGTCCCGGCCTCGTGCAGAGCGATCATCATAGTCATTTTCCATCGGGTAACCGCCCCTGTCGTAGGAAGACGATGTATACCTTTGTCTTTCGTACGGACTGTCG
>CAYXAN010000065.1:0-8688 GCA_964461705.1 uncultured Sarcina sp.
TGCCTCACGGCAGCTCCGTTCCGGTACGCCAGTGTGGTGATGCTGCCCCGGATGTTTACCGCCCTTCCGTCCTCAAACACCTCCATCAGCTTCGCGGTAAAAGACGTATCCTCCGCGTCAGAGCTGACGAACAGGCAGACATCGATGCTGCCGACAATGTCCATCGGTCCTTCGTACGGCGCAGAGACAAAGCTCAGAACATCGTCTTTGTAGCCGCACTCCGGCTGAAGCAGACTTCCGATTTCCTTTACGGTCTTAAAGCAGGACTCGGAGCCGTGCGACATGACGGGATTGTGCGGATCATATACGTATTCCGTCCTTCCGTCTCGGCCTGCCGCCCTCCGGAAACCAGCAAACGGTCCGAAGGTGCACCCCATCCGACATCCGCAGCATCATTTCCTGCGGCTTTGCCGGAGGACAGACGGGCCCCGGCTCTGCTTTATCGTATAATGCCTGCAATGTTTCCAGAACGTTCTTCATGAAGCTCCTCTCCTGCATCGGTTCTCCCGTGAAGGCTTCTCCCTATGCTGCATGGGCATAGCTTCTTCCGAAAGACCGCCCCGGTATCACATTATGAAATGACCGGAAGACAGATATAAGAGTCATCCTCTTTGCCGAAATACACCGTCTGATTGGCGATGCGGATCTTGTCCTGCTTTGCCCAGCAGCCGACATAATTGCTGTGAATGCTGTACTGCGGGAAATCCGAGGACGTAATGTCTATGCGGATCCGGGAGCCCTTCTGCAGCTTCCATGCCAGATCCCAGGTATCAATGGAGATCTGCACCTTTTCGTTCGGCTGATATGTTTGCCGTGTCCTGCTCCCGTTCCGATAGCCAAGGGTTGTGATGCCGGTCCGCATGTTGTAGGCCCTTCCGTCCTCTGTCACCTCCATGATTTTCACGGCAAATGCCGTATCCTCCACGTCGGTGGAGACCGTAAGGTTCACCCTCATCTGTCCGACCACGGTCAGACTCTCCTCCAGCGGCTTTGAAATGCAGCTGATGACATCCTTCCGGTAATTCGGCTCCGGCTGCCGCAGACTCCCCTGCTCCTCCTTGGTGACCAGCAGTGACTCTGCTCCATGTGTCATCACAGGATCTGCCGGATCATACACCCATTCCAGCTTTCCCTGAACGGACGGATTCTCCTTTTCGAGCGAATACTCGCCCCCTGCCTTTTCCGAAAGATGAAAACGGACCTCCTTCTGATTGTCGATTTCAAAGGTATCCCTCGAAAACCAGCTGTCATCTCCTATGATGTAGTAGTCAATTTCCGCCTTCGGTGCGTTCTCCTCCACAAGGAAGCTCCAGAACCAGTCAAAGGCCCGCAGGATGTCATCGTTCTCGTAATGCTTGCCGGTGCGGTCCTCCAGCTTCACATTAAAGCCGTGCTCCCAGGCCCCAATCAGCAGACGGCTCTTGTCCCGGCATTCCTTTGACAGCGACTTCCAGGTCTCCAGTGCCGATGCCAGGTGATGGTCATACCACCCCTCACCGACGTACAGCGGAACCTTCACCCTTGAGGGGATGTCCTTCAAAAGCTTCCAGAAGCCGGTGTTCCAGTACTCGTCACTTTCGTTTGTACTGGTAATCCATTTCCGGTACCAGTCAATTTTCCTTCCCCACAGCTTCTCGTCCACCTCAACCTGCGGCATGAACCGGCAGGAGGTGAGATAATCCGCCGTGATCGGATACCCGGCATTTTTCATCGTCCACGCTGTCAGAACATCGTGTCGGAACAGCCCGTCCTTAAATGCGGATACAAACCGATGTGCTCCGTAATGTGTCAGATACATCGTTTTCACTTTGTCCGGCAGAATGTCCGCAATCAGCCATCCTGTCAGCGACAGATAGGAGCAGCCGCAGTATCCCGTATTCCCTACCCAGTCCTGCGAACAGATCCAATCGATGGTCCTCTTTCCGTCTGCCCGTTCATTGACATTCGGCTCCCACTCTCCCTTCGAGCCTCCTGTTCCCCTGCAGTACTGATAAATATAGGCAAAGCCTCTTTTGCAGTATTCCTCTGCGGTGGCGCGATACAAATAATCATTGTTCGGGTAGCAGGTGCGAACCACAATGGTCGGCACAGCTCCCTCTCTCACCGGGCGGAAGATCAGGGTGCGAAGCCGCGCCCCGTCTTCCATTTCCAGCATTTCCTCCCGGCATTCCTGCGTCTCGTAGGTCGGCTTGATCTTACATTTGGAAAATTCGTCCTCCAGACGCTGCAGTTCAAATTGTTCTTCCGGTGTCAGCATGATGTTTTCCTTGTTTTACGGATTGCCGAACCACACAGCAATCCGGCATCCGTCGGGGGTTTGACCCCATCTTTATTTGTTCATCAACGTGCAGGCGACAAAGTGACCCGGCTCCACCTCTTTGAGCGGAATGTCCTTTCCTCTGCACGCATCGGTTGCATGCGGGCAGCGGTTGGCAAAACGGCAGCCCGGCTTCGGCTCGATGGGGCTGGTAAGCTCGCCCTTCATCACCTCGGTAGACAGTTTCCTGCCGGTCAGGCTGGGAATCGGAACGGCGTCCAGAAGTCCCTGTGTGTACGGATGCAGCGGATTCTTGAACAGGCTGTCTGTCTTGGCATACTCCACGCACTGCCCCAGATACATCACAGCAATCTCATGGCTGATGTGCTTTACGACACTCAGGTCATGCGTGATAAAGATATAGGTAAGTCCCTTTTCCTCCTGAAGATCCATCAGAAGGTTCAGAACCTGTGCCTGAATGGACACATCCAGTGCGGAAACCGGCTCATTACAGACGATGAACTCCGGATTCATGGCAAGTGCACGACCGATTCCGATTCTCTGCCTTCTGCCGCCGTCCAGCTCGTGCGAATAGCTGTCTGCATACCGCTCTGCCAGACCAACGGTCTGCATGATCTCCCGGACCTTCTGCTCGTACTCCTCCTTGCTCTTACAGACCTTGTAGTTCTTCAGCGGCTCGCCGATCAGATCCTTTACGGTTTTGCGGGGATCCAACGAGGCAGACGGATCCTGAAAGATCATCTGCATCTTTTTGCGCACCTCAACGAGCTGCTTCTGATTGTAGTGCGTGATATCTTCCCCGTCGTAAAAGATTTGTCCGCCGGTGGATTCATGCAGATGCAGCAGTACTCTTCCGAGAGTGGATTTGCCGCATCCGGACTCGCCTACAACGCCGAGTGTGGTACCCTTTCTGAGCTTGAAACTGATTCCGTCAACGGCATGCAGCATTCCCTTGGATGTCTTAAAATATTTCTTCAGATCCCTTACTTCAACTAATACTTTATCTTCCATTCGTCCTTCTCCTTGCACTGCCGCTATCCGTTCTGCCTGTCCTGAAACAGATGGCACTTAATGAAATGTCCTGTCTCCACCTCTACCATCTGCGGAGCATTTTTGCAGGCCTCTGTTGCAAATTTGCAGCGATCCGCAAACCGGCAGCCCGGAATTTTCTCGGTCGGATCCGGGATCATACCCTCGATGGTTTCCAGTCTGGGAGTATCCGCGTCAAGCTTCGGAATGGCATTGAACAGTCCCTGTGTGTACGGATGCAGGAATTTCCCGCCGAAAATATGCTCGGCCGAGCCGGTCTCGATCACCTCTCCGGCATACATGACCGCCACCTTCTCGCAGGTCTGCGCAACAACACCCAGGTCATGTGTCACCAGAATCATGGCGGTGTTCAGGCGCTTCTGAAGATCATTGATCAGTCCCAGCATCTGAGCCTGAATCGTAACGTCAAGTGCCGTTGTCGGCTCATCGGCAAGGATCAGCTTGGGCTCGCAGACAAGAGCAATGGCAATCACGATACGCTGCTTCATGCCGCCCGAAAATTCGTGAGGATATTCATTTTTGCGGTTTGCAGGAATCCCCACCATCTCCATCATATTGTCGACGGCCTTGTCCAGCTCCTCCTTACTCATATCCTTGTTATGAATCTTCAGAACCTCTTTGATCTGGTCCCCGACCGTCATAACAGGATTCAGGCTTGACATGGGATCCTGGAAAATCATGGACACGGTATTTCCCCGCAGCTCCATCATTTTCTCCTCCGAAAGCCCGAGGATGTCGTGCCCGTCCAGGCTGATGCTGCCCTCCGTCACCTCTCCTATCCCCTCCGGAAGAAGGCGCATGATGCCGAGACAGGTTGTTGTTTTGCCGGCACCGGTTTCCCCTACAAGGCCAAGCGTCTCACCGTAATTCAACGTCAGGCTTAAGCCGTTTACAGCGTATACGGTAGCAATTTCCGTATTGTACTCCACGCTGAGATTTTTGATTTCCAGTAGTTTTTCTGCCATAACGATTACCCTTTCCCACGATCACGCAGCCTTTGCCGCTTTCTTTTTCGACGACTTCTTCTTTTTGCCAAGAGTCCCTCTCAGCTTCGGATCCATGGCATCTCTCAACGCATCTCCCACCATGTTGAAGCAAAGAACCACGATCATGATGAATACGCCCGGTGCAATGGCAATAATCGGATTGGAGCTCATATATTTGTAGCCGTCATTGACCATGCTGCCCCAGCTGGCGGTCGGCGGATTGATGCCCATTCCAAGAAAGCTCAAGGCCGCCTCGTTCAGAATGGCACTTCCCAGGTTCATGGTCATCAGAACGCTGTTTGCAGAAATACAGTTGGGGAAAATATGAACGATGGTATTTTTGGTTTTGGAGGCGCCGCAGAGAGTGCCTGCCGTAATGTAATCCATTTCCCGAACAGTCAGTACCTGTCCTCTTGTCACGCGTGCGTAGCTCGGAATCATACTGATACCGATGGCAAGACAGATATTGCCAAGACCCTTTCCGAAAATGCTTCCCAGGAAAAGTGCCATAATGATCATCGGGACCGACATCATGGCGTCCATGACTCTCATGATGACGGCATCAATGATTCCGCCGGCCATACCGGCAATCAGACCAAGAAGCATGCCGATGGATCCGGCAATCAGAACCGACACCAGACCGACCGTAAAGGAAATCCGGCCGCCGTAGATGATTCGTGTGAGCAGATCGCGGCCCATGGAATCTGTTCCCAGAGGATGTGCCAGTGACATTCCCTGCAGCATGCTCTTCAGATCCTGCTTGTAGGGGTCATAGACCGTCACAAGGGGCGCAAAAATCGAGGCCAGGATCATAATGGCCAGAATGATTAAACAGGCAACCACGGATTTCCGGGCAAACAGCACCTTGACCACGCGGGAGTTTTTGACTTTCTGTATCCATTTCTTCATTTCCGTTCTCTCCTTTTCCTGCAGATCCGAATCAGTCGTTTCTGATTCGCGGGTCAATGATGCCGTACAGAATATCCACGATCAGGTTGCAAATGGCAACGGCAATGGCAATGATCAGCACTCCGTTTTCCACCACCATGAAATCGCGGCCCTTGATAGAGGTGATCATCAGATTTCCAAGTCCCGGAACAACAAAGATGCTTTCCACCAGCACCGTTCCGCCGATCATGCCGCCCAGCTGAACACCCATTACGGTGATGATCGGGATCAGCGCATTCCGGAGCTGATGACGGAAGGTGATGGCCTTCTTGCCCAATCCCTTTGCACGTGCTGTCGTTACATAATCCTGACGGATGACCTCCAGCATGGAGGAGCGGGTCTGTCTGGTGAACTGAGCCAAAGGACCCATGGCAAGAACAATCATAGGAAGAATCAGGTGGGAGATATACTCGCCGAAGCCGTCCTTTATAGAAGAAAACCCCGAGGTGGGAAGGATGCCAAGCTTTAATGCAAAGATCAGGATCAGAATCATTCCGAACCAGAACTTCGGCATGGACATACCAATGTTGGCAAAAAAGGAAATCACGGTGTCAATTGCGGTCCCGCGGTTCTTGGCTGCCACAATGCCCAGGATGATACCCAGTACCACAGCCAGAATGAATGCAGGGAATACGATGGAAAGCGTCACACTCAGTCTCTGGAAGATGACCTCTGTAATATCCTTCTGAAGTGCAACCGAGCGTCCCATTTCTCCCTTAAAAAGGCCCAGAATCCACTTTCCGTACTGAACCAACACCGGCTTATCATACCCGAACAGCTCGGTATAATACTGAATCTGATCCTCTGTTGCATTCGCGCCAAGGAAGTTCACAATCGGATCACCCGGAACAAGCTGCATCAACAGGAATACGAGCAGCGTCACAATAAAGATGACGATAATCGATTGAACGATACGCCTTCCGATCATTCTGGCTAATTTAGTACTCACGCAGGTACCTCCGCTTTCTAAAAAAGTGAAGGCAGCCTAAGTTCTGCCGCCCTCACTCCATTGCATGTTTCGCTCTTCTTGCCGCTGCCGTCTATTACTTGTCCAGCCAGCAGTTCTCAATGCTCCATGTCCCAGCATGGTCTACGCTTCTGTTGTCACCCTTTACATAGTCATACTTGAAGATGGGCTCAGACCGGATGAACAGAGGCTGTCCGAACAATGCACTGCCGTTGTCCGCATCATAGATGAGCTCCTGCATCTCGTATTCCTTTGCAATCTTCTCCTCGTCGGTAGGAGCAACGCGAATCTCCTCCAGCAGAGCCATGTGATCGTCCGGATGCTGAATGCCTTTTGCATAGAAGGCACCGTCGGTATCCAGGTGACGACCCATATACAGTCCAAGGTCAGGAGCAACCGATGCGAAGTGACCCATGATGCCTTCCCATGTACCGGTAGAATACAGGCTAACCTGTGCACTCTCATCCACCAGATTGATCTCGCAGTGAATTCCTACTTCCTCAAGCATGTTGGCTGCAGCAGTAAAGTAATCCTTGTTGCCGGCATCCGTTGTCAACGTGGTCGTAAATCCGTCCGGATAGCCCGCCTCTGCCAGAAGCTCCTTGGCCTTCTCCGGATCATAGGAGATGCCGTTGAGAGACTCATCATAGGTAGGAGCTCCCTCTGCTGCCCACTGATTCGTGGTCTGGAGCAGTCCGTATCCGAAGGCATCACTCAGAGCCTGTGTGTCAATGGCGTAGCACATTGCGCGGCGTACCCGTGCATCCTGGAAGGGGCCTTCCTGTGCACTGTTGGGAATCAGACCGGTCATAACAAGGCCCTGTCCGGATTTGTTTCTCTCCATGACATACTTTCCGCTGTTGATCAGGTCATTGGCAACCGTCAGGTTGTTCATGAGGATCATGTCATACTCGCCTGCCTCAAATGCAGAGGATATTGTCGTAGGCTCATCTACGATGTAGATCTCAACAGCATCCAGATAAGGCTTTCCGTCCTGCCAGTAGTTCTCGTTCTTGGTGTACTTGACAGACACGCCGGAGTTGAACTCGGATACCTGGAAGGCGCCGGTTCCGCAGGAGGAATTTCTCAGGGAATCAACATCCTGCAGTGCGGTCGGGGACATATAATATACGAAGAAACCGACAGACTCCAGAGTGGAGGAATTCCAGCTCTTCAGGTGCATCTTGATGGTGTAATCATCGATCACCTCGCAGCTCTCCACGTTGGCGGTCTCATTTCTCTCGCACTTCTGATACTCCTCAATGTTCGTCTTGACTGCCTCGGCGTTGAAGTCGGTTCCGTCTGCAAACTGTACGCCCTCTCTCAGGGTCCAGGTGATGCTCGGCTCATCGGCATCGGTTGTCCACTCGGTAGCCAGTCTCGGAATGATATCACCGGACTCGTTATAGTAAATCAGGGACTCATATGCTGTGTTCAAAAAGATCAGGGATGCATTGTTGGTGCACTCCGGTGTGTACCCCGGTGTGGAAACCGTGTTGCGTGAGGCGTACCGCAGTGTTCCCCCATACACCGGCTCGCCGTCCTCGGTCTCTTCAGTGGACTCCTCTGTGATAGCATCCGCTGCAGCCGCCGTATCTGTGGTCTCCTCCGTACCGGTATCCGCGCTCGTGTCCGCAGATTCCGATGACCCTCCGCAGCCGGCCAGCAATGTCATCGCCATCGCTGCCGTCAACAGAACAGTAATGAACCTCTTTTTCATCCCTTTTCTCCTTTAGTGCTTGTTCATGTGCAATTTAGTGCTTCGTTCAATACTGAATGTAGTTAATTATTTAAAACCTTATTCAGTATCACGTTGTACTTATTATAAAACATATCAGTTCCGTTTCAATTAGACAGTATTCACATTTTTCTTATGTGTAAATTGTATGATCTGCACATTCGATGCTTTGTCAAGCACAAGCTGTCTTTCACAAACACCCGTATGAACCGCCTTCCATAAGCCGCTCGATCGGTCTCTATCGTGAGCTCTGTACTGCCTTCCCGGTCGACTCGCGCTGGTAAAGCTGCGTTTCAAAGTATCGCCTCTCCACCTTTTGCTCCGGGTTGTGCATTCCCTCCTTCAGAAGCTCATAGCAGCCCTCTGCCATTTCCTCGATGGGAATGTTGATCACGGAAATGGACGGCCTGTGATACTTCGCATACTGCGGATCACTGTTGCCGATGGCAATCAGACCCATCTGATCCGGAATCCCGCCCTTCTCATACCAGGCATTCATCATTCCCAGCCCAATGGCGTCCGATGCGCAGAAGAAGCAGTCCGCATCCTTAGCAAGCTTCTCCTGAAGGATCCTTTGACCGCACTCAAATCCTCCCTTCACCGAATTCTTCGCGTAGACCATTCGATGCTCCGGGAAATTCGCCCCAAGCCGTTCCATGCGGTCCATAAATGCGATTTCTCTGCTGTTGGCTTCCTGAAAGTTGTTCGAAGCGCTGACAAC
>CAYXAN010000066.1:0-8651 GCA_964461705.1 uncultured Sarcina sp.
CGGTTTACGGATGCCCGAAATCAGACAAGCCGGGGCCGGGAAAAACCGAAATTCCCTTTGGCAATGATGCTGGTGTCAGGGGCATTTTCATTGTTTATGGTGCTGGTCATCCGGGGAAATGCAACCAACGATGCCCTGCAGCTGGACAAGATCATGCAGGAGTTTGCTGCAGGCAGCTATGACAGTCTGCAGGCGGGAGGATACCTGTTCATTTATCCCTTTCAGATCACCTACGTGCTGATCGGGCAGCTCATTGCGGCGCTTTGCGGGCCCTCCAATTATCTGATGTATCAGCTTCTGAACGTGGTTTCCATCATAGGAAATCTGTATTGTCTGTATTGTATTACCTGGGAGCTTTTCTATGACAGGAGAGTGTGCCTTGTGATGGAGCTGCTGTCCATGGGCTGCTGGTTTTATTATGTGTTTGCGACCTTTATTTATTCCGATCTCTGGTCCTTTGCACTGCAGACAGCGGCATTGCTGTTCACGATATATTATCTTGACGATCGCAGGCTGCGGAACCTGATGGCGGCAGCAGTGTTCATTGCGGCGGCGACGCTTCTGAAAACCAATTGCTATGTGGCCCTCATTGCCATGATCATGATTCTTTTCATGAATGTGCTGCGGCCGTCCGAAGGGAAGAAAGAGCCCTGCAAGGACACGCCGGCTGCAGGAACGGATACGGGGAGTCGGGACATGGGCGGTCATTCTGTGCCTTTTCGGCTCCTGCAGGCGATTTTGGCGGCAGCAGTCCTCCTTTTGGTGACCATCGGATCACAGCGGGCAGTGAACGCGGCAGCAGCCAGGGCAGTCGGATTGGAGCGCCTCCCCGAGGGCACGCCGGCGATCACTTACATTGCCATGGGCATGCAGGAGACGGAGGGCAAATACGGATGGTATAACGGTCGGAACGTCGGACTGTTCCGGGAAGCAGGATATGACCGGCAAAGGACGAAGGAGGCTTCGGTGCAGTCGATCCGGGAGTCCGTTGACGCATTCCGGAATTCCGGACGGTATATGGTGAAATTCTATGCGGGCAAATTTCTGTCTCAGTGGGGAGACCCGACCTGCGTCTCCATGCGGGAGATGGAGGAGACGGAGCGGCATGTACAGGAAGAAACGCCGCTGGCACAATCTCTTATCTTCGGCGTCGGAAGCCGGATTCTGCAGTGGGAAATGAATGTCATTCATTCGATGATTTACCTGGGGATCAGTGTCTATCTGTGGGTGACGCTGCGGCGCATGCTGAAACGAGGACGCGGCAGCTCCTGCAAGGTGACAGGCAAGGAGCTGCTGATCGTTGTCTTCCTTTTCGGCGGAATGCTGTTTCATCAGCTGTGGGAAGCCTCCGGCCGCTATACCATGCGGTATTATCTGACCATGCTGCCGCTGGCGGCGTGGGGAATTTCCTGTATCTACACAAAGCTCAGCAAGCGGCGCTGAAGAGGTACGGTTACAGGCCAGGTGCCGACCGGCACCTGGGCGGCAACGCATATTCAGCGCCGATCGCTGAGGCTGCAACTTCTGATTGCGGAATGGGAAGAAGCTTGCTATAGTTGAAAATGTAAGCGGTTACATTATGCTGAAGGGCATTCTGTAAGGGGCAGCAGTGCTGCCGGAAAGGGAGATGAAATGAAAGCATTCATGGATAAGGATTTCATGCTGCAGAACGAGACAGGCAAGCATCTGTTTCACGACTATTGTGAGGAGCTTCCGATCATTGATTATCATTGCCACATTCCTCCGAAGGAAATTTATGAGGATCGCCGCTACAACAATATTGCAGAGGTATGGCTGGGCGGAAAGAACGCGGATGGCTCTTATTTTGGCGATCACTATAAGTGGAGAGTCATGCGCAGCAACGGGACACCGGAGGAAGTGGTAACCGGTGATGCGGATCCCTATGACAAGTTTGTCGCTTTTGCGAAGGCTCTGGAGATGGCCATCGGCAACCCCATGTATCATTGGAGCAATCTTGAGCTGAAGAAGTATTTTGGCATCACAGAGGCACTTACGGAAGAGAATGCAAAGGAAATCTGGGACAAGACCAGTGATATGCTGCAGCATGATCCGAATCTGACCGTTCGCGGCATCATTCGTCAGTCCAATGTGAAGTACATCGGCACGACAGACGATCCGATTGATTCGCTGGAGTGGCATGAGAAGCTGGCACAGATTCCCGATCTTGGGTTCATGGTATGCCCTTCCTTCCGTCCGGACAAGGCGATCAATATCCAGAGAGCGGCTTTTGCAGACTATATCGGGAAGCTTGGTGAGGTTGTCGGGCGCCCTCTGGAGTCTGCAGCAGATGTTGCTGCCGCACTGGAGGAACGGGTTGATTTCTTTAAGGCACACGGCTGCCGTGCAACAGATCACGGTCTGGATTATATCCCCTTCGCTCCGACCACAGAGGAGGATGCCAACCGGGCCTTTGCCAAGGCAATGAAGGGCGAAGCGCTGACCAGGACGGAGATTGATCAGTATCAGACCTATATTCTTATGGCATTGGCACGGAAATACCATAAGGAAGGCATTGTCATGGAGATTCACTATGCCTGCACCAGAGACAACAATAAGCGGACGTATCGGCTGATGGGTCCGGATACCGGCTTTGACATGATTGCCAAGTCGACCTGCTACAATCAGATGGCGGAGCTGTTCTCTGCTCTTGATGAGACGAACGAGCTGCCCAAAACCATTGTGTTTTCTCTGGATGAGGCGGACTTCAATCAGATCACGACCTGCCTTGGGTGCTTCCAGTCTGACGAGGTTCCCGGGAAGATGCAGCTCGGCGCGGCATGGTGGTTCCTGGATACCAGGGACGGCATGGAGGCACAGATGAAATCACTGGCAAATCTCGGCTTACTGGGGAATTTTGTCGGTATGCTGACCGATTCCAGATCCTTCCTGTCCTATACACGTCATGATTATTTCCGGCGGATCATGTGCAATCTGATCGGAGAATGGGTAGAAAACGGCGAATACCCTGCAAATGAAAGCTCCTTGAAGAAGATTGTGCAGGGAATCAGCTGCTATAATGCAGATCGGTATTTCGGCTTATGATCGGCAGAGCCCTTATCATTCATTGACCATTCATTGACGCAGGAAGAACGCGGCCCACAGCCTCAACACAAGGATACGTTGTATCAGAGGAGGCGTGTGGTGCCGCGTTCTATGATTTGACAGGGAACAGATATATGGTGCGGAACTTCAGAATGACCGCTCAGGAGGGCAATCAGGTGATCCACTGTTTCCGCACATCGCTGTTCCACCCGGCTGTCAATGCTGGATAAGGCGGGCTCGCTGCAGGAGGCGGGAAGAGAATTGTTAAAGCCGACAATGGAAAGATCCTCAGGAACGGAGATCCCCTTCTGGGACGCATATTTGATGGCGCCGATAGCCAGAATGTCCTGCGTTGCGACAACGGCACCGATGTCCGGTGTGCTGTCGAGGAGCCGCATGCGCACAGAATCCATATCACCCGGTACAGTCCACTCCAGCTCGGGAAGAATCGGAAGATCTGCCGACTGGAGGGCCTGCTCGTAGCCCCCCTTCTTTTCCAGTGCACTGTAGGATTTGGAGTCGGTCAGGAACAGAATCCGTCTGCGGCCCTGCCGGATGAGAGCACAGACAACGCGGAACATGGCCTGCCTGTCCTGACTGACACAGCAGTAGATGCCGTCTCCTTCGACCTCTGCATTAATAAGAAGAACGGGAACCTGTGCGGCGGCAGACCGTATATAGTCTGTCTCACGATCTCCTCCGTGTCCGGAGTAGGTGGATCCCACCAGAATCAAAGCGTCAATGTGCTTGGACAGCAGCATTTGAACGCGGCTCTCCTTCTGGCTGTGCTCAAAGCCGCTGCAGGAGAGAATGCAGTCGTATCCATAGGTATTTAATTGCTTTTCCAGGCAGGAAACGGCAACCGACATATACAGGTCACTGATATCGGGAACCAGAATGCCGACGGTGTGCATGGTATGAAGGCCGAGTCCCTGTGCAAACACATTGGGAGTGAAGCCTTCTCTCTCAATGATGGCGAGGACCCTCTGTCTTGTTTTCTCACTGACCTTTTCGCTGCCGTTTACCACACGGGATACCGTGGCAATGGAGACATTGGCCATTTTTGCGATGTCATATATATTCATAGAGCGATTCCCATGGTGCACAAAGCTGCGGATGTCAGGAATTGTAAGCGCTTTCGTAGAAATGATAGCGGGAAGCGGAAGGGTTTTCAAGAGCGGAACAGATGCAAAAGGGGACAGGTGCTGCCGCACCTGTCCCCTTTAAAGATTGAAATATACCGAACAAACACCGATTATCCGCGCACGGATTTTACAATGGCAGAGGCCTCGGAAACAAGACGGGTAATCTCATCCCACTGACCGGCCTTGATCATGTCGCCCTTGACCATCCAGGAACCGCCGGCACAGAAAATCTTGCTGTTCTGAAGATATTCCGTGACATTGGCCGCGCTGATGCCTCCGGTGGGCATGACCTTCAGGGAAGTGAGGGCAGCGGTGATGGCCTTGATCATTTTCAGTCCGCCCGAGGGCTCGGCAGGGAAAAACTTTACATGATCCAGACCAAGGTTTATGGCTGCAAGCATCTCCGAGGGAGATTGGGTTCCCGGACAAACCGGAATGTCCTTTTCCAGGCAATACTTCACAATGACAGGATCAAGTCCGGGGGACACGATGAACTTGGCCCCGGCGGCGACAGCACGATCTACCTGATCAATGGTGAGGACGGTTCCTGCACCGACCAGAAGCTCCGGAAATTCCTTCGCCATAATGCGAATGGATTCCTCGGCGGCATCCGTGCGGAAGGTCACCTCAGCGGCCGGAAGGCCGCCCTCAACCAGGCATCTTCCGAGGGGCTCGGCATCCTTTACATCGTTCAGCACAACAACGGGGATGATCCCGATTTCTTCAAATTTCTTAAATACGGCCTCAGCCTTAGCAGAATTAGCCATTTTGCATCTCCTTATCGAATCATATGATGATACCAGACTCAAAAGATCCAACGCTCCGTCGGAAGTCCGTTCCCGCAGGGAGCGTTGATCCTGATATCCGTTTCCTCAGCGCTTTACCCGTGCGCCTGCACCGCCCATGAGGCCTTCCACCTCATCGACAGAGGCCATCGAGGTGTCGCCGGGAGTTGTCATTGCCAGAGCACCGTGGGCTGCACCGTAATTGACTGCCTTTTCGGGATCCTGTGTTGTCATAAGTCCGTAGACCAGTCCGGACGCGAAGGAATCACCGCCGCCGACACGATCCATGATCTCAAGACCGTTGTATTCCTTGGACTGATAAATCTGTCCGTCTGCCCAGCAGATCGCCTTCCAGTCATTGACGGTGGCCGTCTTCACGGTACGGAGAGTGGTTGCAATGGCCTTGAAGTTCGGATAAATTTCCGCGGCATGATCGATCATCTTTTTGTAGCCGTCAATATTCAGCTTCTTCAGTCCCTCTTCCTGTCCTTCAATCTGAAGCCCGAGGCAGGCTGTGAAGTCCTCCTCATTGCCGATCATAACATCGACATACTGGGCGATCTCCTTGTTGACCGCCTGGCACTTCTCAAGGCCGCCGATGGCAGACCACATGGAGGGACGGTAATTCAAGTCATAGGAGACAAGGGTGCCGTACTTCTTGGCTGTCTTGATCGCAGCGATGACGGTCTCACAGCTCTGCTCGGAAAGAGCGGCATAGATTCCGCCGGTATGAAGCCAACGAACACCCAGCTCGCCGAAAATATATTCAAAATCAAGGTCCTCCGGAGTGGCCTGCGAAATTGCGGTGTTGAAGCGATCAGAGCAGCCTACCGCACCGCGGACGCCGAAGCCGCGCTCCGTAAAGTTCAGACCGTTGCGGCAGATCCGTCCGATGCCGTCCGTCTTCTTCATATAAATCAGGGAAGTATCAACACCGCCCTGCTCGATAAAATCCTTCAGCAGGCGGCCGACCTCATTGTCTGCAAAGGCAGTGATCACGGCGGTATTCATGCCGAAGCATTTGTGCAGGCCGCGGATCACGTTGTATTCGCCGCCGCCTTCCCATGCGCGAAAACTTCTTGCGGTGCGGATGCGCCCCTCACCGGGATCAAGCCGCAGCATGACCTCCCCGAGCGAAACGGCATCGTATTTACAGGTTTTAGGATCTTTCAGATTCAGTTCCATAAGAGGACTCCTTTCGGAAATTCGGGATGCAGACATCATGAATCATCCCCTGCCTTAAAACATGATGTTGACGTTTAAGAGTTTCACAATGCGAAACAGAGCTTTCATATTGCGATAACTCTTATGCATATATTATAGGAGCTTAAGAGAGTGTGTCAATAAGAAAAGAAAAAGAACAGGCCGATATTTGCACAAAATATCAACAAATACAAAACGACGGCAGAATCCTGTTGCAGTGAAGAGAAGATACTGCTATATTTCATATAGCGGAATGATGTGGCCGAAAGTGTGCCGTATCAAGCCGCGTCATCAGGGCACGAGACAAGCATGGAAAACAGGCAGACGCTTGAACGAGGTGAATTATGGATAAAAACAGACAGGAGACAGCACAGAATCCGGTATTGTTGTCTGACAATGCGGGAGAGGACAACCCGATTCAGGTGGCCGGGAGGCTTTTCGGTGCTCTGGAATATCTGATTCACAACGGCACAAGCACACTGGCAGAGCTGACGCTTGCCCTTGGACTGAACAAGAGCACGACGCACCGCGTGCTGGCGTCGCTTCAATATATGAATTATGTGCGTCAGGATCCCGGAACGGGGCATTATGAGGCGACCTTTAAACTGGTAAGTCTGGCGGAGCAGCTGCTGGAGCAGGTGGACGTGGCACAGGTGGCCCGGCCTCATCTGAAGGAGCTGGCGGCGAAGGTGAAGGAAACCGTGCACTTTGTGGAGCGGGACAAGGACCAGGTAATTTGTGTGGACAAGGTGGATTCCTTTGATCATTCGGTGCGTATGACATCCTATATCGGCAGTCGGATTCCTTTTTACCGGACCGGAGTGGGGAAAGCGATGATGGCGAATCTTACGGATCCGGAAATTCTGGCATTGTGGAATTCCTGCCGCATTGAAAAGCGGACGGCATATACCATCATCGATCCTCAGGATTTTCTGGAGGAAATCGCAGAGGTTCGAAGAAAGGGATACGCATTGGATAATGAAGAAAATGAAACAGGCGTTCGATGCATTGCCGCGGCGCTGGCTATGGACGGAGGAGCCAGGTATGCTTTTTCCGTTTCCGTTCCCATCAGCAGAATGGACAATGAAAGGATTCGCGAGCTGTCCGGCATGGTTCTGGAAACAAAAGGCTCCATTGATGCCGAGTTGTCCGGCCGACTTCAGGAGAGAGCCTCCTTCAGCAAATAATGTACTGCCCTGAAGCCGGTTGGGATGGTCGGAAGGTGGGGAATATGTTATATTGTTTTTGCTGTGGTCGGGCAGAAGGTATGCTACAGGCAGGAAGGAAGAGAGCAGCGTGAGGAAAGTCAGAGAAGAGTGCGGCGTTTTCGGAATCTGGTCACCGGTGAAGCAGAACCTACCGATGCTGACCTATTATGGATTGTTTGCATTGCAGCATCGGGGGCAGGAAGCAGCCGGCATCGCTGTGAATGAGGACGGGGTGTTCCGTTATCATAGAGATCTGGGGCTTGTGCACGAGGTGTTCCGTCATCAGGAGCTTGACATGCTGGGAGAAGGACAAATTTCCGTGGGACATGTCCGTTACTCCACCAGCGGCGTTTCAAACCGCAGCAACGCGCAGCCTGTGGTAGTACGGCATATTAAAGGAAGCATGGCGCTGTGCCACAACGGCAATCTGGTCAATTCCTATGAGCTTCGGGAGCAGCTCGAAAATGACGGCTGCATTTTCCATTCCACGACAGATACAGAGGTTATTTCGTATCTGATTACGAGAGAGCGCCTGCACTGTACATCCATTGAAGAGGCAGTGAATCACGTTGTAGGAAGGATTCACGGGGCCTATTCTCTGGTGGTCATGTCTCCCACCAAGCTGATTGCAGTCAGGGATCCTCACGGGTTTCGTCCGCTTTGCTACGGCACAACGGAGGACGGCTGCGTCGTCTTTGCCTCCGAATCCTGTGCGCTGGATGCGGTCGGGGCAAAGCTGGTCCGGGATCTGAAGCCCGGAGAGATCATGGTCTGTGACCGCAACGGCCTCCGATCCATCGAGGATCATGTGGGGAAGGTCAAGCCCTCCATGTGCGTATTTGAATACATCTATTTCGCACGTCCGGATTCCGTCATTGACGGGGCATCTGTCCATGAGGCAAGGGTTCGCGCAGGCGCCTTTCTGGCACTGGAGCACCCGGTGCAGGCGGATGTGGTGATCGGTGTTCCGGATTCAGGTCTGGATTCCGCTCTCGGATATTCCAAGCAGTCCGGGATTCCGTACGGAATCGGCATGCTCAAGAACAAATACATCGGCAGAACCTTTATTTCTCCCGGACAGGCGGCAAGGGAAAATCTCGTGAAGATTAAGCTGAATCCGATTGCAGACACCATACGGGGGAAACGGGTCGTGCTCATTGATGATTCCATTGTGCGCGGGACAACGTCGGCGCGCATTGTGCGCCTGGTGCGGGAGGCCGGGGCAACGGAGGTTCACTTCCGCGTAT
>CAYXAN010000067.1:0-8557 GCA_964461705.1 uncultured Sarcina sp.
CTCCCTGCAGATGAACATCTTGTCCCAATTCCAGGAATACGACCGCCATTCCGGTATCCTGACAGATCGGTATCTGCTCCTCTCCGGCAATGACAAGGTTTTCCTCCAGCTGCCGCAGAATCCGCGCTCCAAGCTCAGAGCTCTCCTCCTGCTCCGCTTTGTGCAAATTCTCGCGCATATCGCCTGAAAGTCTGTAATTTGCGGCAATACACATTTCTCTGATCGCTTCTGTAATCTCCGATACATCCACCTGGCGAATATCCGGCATATCCATCTCCACTTCCAATCCGTTATCAAAATCCCGGGCAGCGGCTGTACAAATGCGCGAGCGTGCTCGCACAGACGTGCAGACACCTAACGGGTTAGCTGATTCTTACTGTTGTACTGCGGCAGTCAGCTCCCGAAGGGTCTGATCCAGCTCCTCCTGCCCCGGCTCACCGGGCTTCCACCCGATTGTCTGCCCGTCTCCCTCATATCTCGGGATCAGATGGATATGAAAATGCCGTACCGTCTGCCCAGCTGCCTCACCGTTATTCTGCACCAGATTCAGTCCGTCTGCGCCAAGCCGCTCCTGCTGAAGTGCTGCCAGCTTTTTGGCAAGCTTCATCGCATCTGCCGCCAGCTCCGCGGGCATCTCAAACAAATCCGCAAAATGCTCCTTGGGAAGAATCAATGCATGCCCCTTCGTGGCGGGTCCAAGATCCAGAATCGCCCGGAACTGCTCGTCTTCATAAATCGTTCTGGACGGAATTTCACCGTTTGCGATTTTGCAGAAAATACAATTGTCATTTTTCATATTCGCTCCATTCTGCAGGGCACACCGTCTTCCTGTTACTTCATTAAATGCATCGTATCTGTTCAGCATCCGAATTGCTCTGCGTTCAAGACTCATCATAACACAACCGATGCCGCAATAAACGCCGGCGAGTCATTTTCCGGCCTGCAGGCTTCTCTTTGCCATATGTGCGAACAGACCGCCCTGTGCCATCAGCTCCTCATAATTCCCCTGCTCCTGAATCCGTCCGTTTCCCAGCACGATGATCCGATCACACTTCCTAACGGTAGACAGGCGATGAGCCACCACAATCCTGGTGATGTGCAGTGCATCCAGATTGCTGCGAATTGCGTCCTGCGTAAGGTTATCTACTGCTGACGTGGCCTCGTCCAGAATCAGAATTCTCGGCTCATTCATCAACGCCCTGGCCAGCGCAATTCTCTGCCCCTGCCCGCCGGATACCACATCCGTTTCGCCGGACAAATACGTGTTGTATTTCATCGGCATGGCTTCAATGTCTTCATCAATCGCCGCAAGATGCGCCGCCCGGCGCACCCTTTCCATATCCGCATCCTCAGACATCCCGATGTTCTGGCGGATGCTGCCGTTCATGCAGCCTGCATTCTGCAGAACAACGCCAAACTGGCTGCGCAGTTTATGCAGATTGTACTGTCCTATGTCCACTCCGTCATACTCGATCGTCCCCTCCGACGCCCTTTCAAAACCAAGCAGCAAGCGTATCAGCGTGCTTTTTCCGCACCCGGAGGCCCCCACAATCCCGATGTACTCTCCCGGCTTCACCGTAAGCGACAGCCGGTTCAGTACAGGAGATGAGCTTCCCGGATAGCAAAAGCTCACATCCCGCAGGACGATTCCCCCGGAGATTTCCGTCTGCATTTCCTGATTTTCGATGGTTTCCGTCTCCGCATTCAACACCCAGGATATATATTGCAGATAGGGATAATTGCCGATAATATCCGATACGGCATGGATAAAGGATCCGATATAGCCGGCCAGCAGTGTGAACAGTGAAACAACAGCTGTCACCATTCCGATCGATCCCTTTCCGTTCATCGTCACCGAAAGAAAGATCAGCAGAATCCCCACCCCGCTTACCATCGAGCACAGAACGCCGATCCACCTCTTGAGCTCATTAATCCGCATCCTCTGATCCGCATACCGGCCAAAGCTTCCGGCAAAGCGGCAGAACATGCGATCCTCTATGTGATTGTTCTTGACCGCCTCTATATTGTCGATGATTTCCCCTCGCCGTACAATGTATTCCTCCTGCTGCCGTCCCAGCTCCCCGGTTTTTTTCAGAATCAACCCCTCTGCCAGAAGCGCGGCGGCGACCTCCGCCCCAAAAAGTGCAATCAAAGGCCGTGCCAGCTCAGACAGGTAGGCGCAGAAAACAGAAAGTACAATCACAACCTGTGCCAGATAAACGATTGCCGAAAATCCCATGGCAACCACCGATTCTACCGCACCCAGGAAGGGCATCAGCATCGTGTCCAGCCGATCCGACAGCTTCCGCTCCTGTGCCGTCTGCATCTGCATCATCCGATTCAGAAGCATCACATAAATTCTGACACAGACAAAGGACTGAAGACCGGCCACGGAATAATGAATCCCCAGCTGAATGAATACATTGGCAAAAATAGACATCAGCAGGCTGAGGCTGATCACAATGATCAGGTCCTCGCCGCCAAGCATCACGGCATTGGAGGCCAGCATGTTGATCACGTTGGGGATTGCCATGGTCAGAACGCAGGAAAGCACCGTCAGCAGAATAAACTGCAGGATCATCTGCTTCCGCAGCCGCAGCTGCTGCGCCATCAGCACCAGGGGTGAGCCTGTCTTCTTCGTCGTAATCGGTACAACAAACAGGCCTTTCGCAGAAAATTCTCCTGCACTTTCCTTGTTTACCGTTTCTGTTTCGGCATCGCCGTCCATCAGGATATAATGCCCTCTTCTGCGGCATACGAGCACCGGTTCCTCCTGCTTTCCGCGAAATCCGATGAACGGCCCAAGGTCCTCCTGATACCAACGCTCACCGAGGCTCTGATAGGAGGCATAGACATGCTCCGTCTCCGAAAGGTAGTCGACATCATCCGTTCCGTTCAGCCGGAAGTCGTCAATCGGCACAACCGTTCCGCCGGATTCCCTTACCAGCTGCAGAAAAAGGCAGGCGAAGGGATCCTCGCTTTCATAAATCGAAGCCTCCTCCTTTTTACGTATCCCAAGCAGTGCTTCATATGCGCGCTCCATCAAATCTGCAGAATATCTGCCGCTGCTCACGCTGCTCATCTTCCTTCCTCTGACAATACCAGCCGCCGGTACAGGCTGTCTGTGCGGGCAAACAACTCCTCATGTGTTCCCCGTTCCGCAATGGTGCCCTGATCCATGACAATGATCTCATCGCAATCTCGTATCGTAGAAAGCCGGTGTGCCGCCACAATTCGCGTCATGCCAAGCCTCTCGATTTTCTTCATCACCGCTTCCTCCACCTCGGGATCCAATGCACTGGTTGCTTCGTCCATGATCAGAATCGCCGGCTTGCGAACCAGCGCTCTGGCCAGCATCATGCGCTGTACCTGTCCTCCGCTGTAGGTGCATTCCTCCGGTGTGAGCTTTTCGTTGAACCCGGCACCGTGTCTCATGATGTCCTCAAGAATGCACGCATTTTCTGCAGCTGCTTCCACCTCAGCCGTGCGGATTCGGTGATTGAATAATGTAATGTTGTCTCTTACGCTGCCTCGAAACAATGCCGCCCGCTGCTGCACTGCTGCAATGGAAGCAGCAGCGACGTCCCGATTTGTTTCCTCCAGCAGGCGGTCATCCAGCAAAACTCTTCCCTCAAGAGGCGAATACAGCCCCTCGATGAGCTTCAGCATCGTAGATTTGCCGGAGCCCGAACCGCCGACAATGGCAAGGCTCTTCCCCGGCTCCACCGTCACATTGATATCCCTCAGCACCGGCGGCAGCAGTGCATTATAGCGAAAGGTAACATGCTGCAGCTCAACTTTTCCCTGCAGCCGTTCTGCTGTCGGTGCAGCGCTGCGGTTTGCAAGGGGATCCGCCGGTTCCTCGTTGATATCGTGGAGACAATGCAGATCCGCCTCCTGCGACTGCAGTGAGCTGAATTCCGAAACAAACGCGGCAATCGGCTCAAAAATCGACATGGCAATGCTCTGGCAGGCCAGCACCTCTCCGACAGTCATTTCCCCGTACCACACCTGATACATACCGACAGCAACCACCATCACCTGCAGCAGCATAGGAACAAAAATCGGAATGGTCCGGGCAATTCCCTGGTACTGCCGGATACGTCCGTTCTCATTTTCATACACATAGAAATGATTCACGGTTTCCCGCATCATCTTGTTCTCCTGTGCCGTCGATTTGATGATTTCAAACAGGCGGACATTCTGTCTTGCCGACGACAGGAAGCGCATGCGGGAGCCGGAAACCTGCATATTGTAGCTTTTGGCCCAGGTAAGGATATACTCCAGTCCCGCCAGAACAACGGTAATGATGACAAGGGTCGTGATGCCGACCAGCACGCTGTAATACATCAGCAGAGCCAGATACACCAATGAAAAGGCAAGTCCCAGAATGAGCGGAACGAATCTTGCGGTTACAAAGTCCGCCATTGCGTCAATGGACTCCAGTCTTGCCATCAGCATGGAATGGCTGCGGGTCTGAAAAAATTCAATCGGCAGCTGCAGCAGCTTATGCGCCAGCTGCCCGTTCATCCTTCCGGATTCCACCCGTCCAAATCGCCCGATCACGTCATTTTGAGCAAGCAGCAGCATGAACTGCACCAGCAGCACCAGTGTAAAGACCACGAGGTAGGAGCTCAGATCAACATTTCCGAGGGACGGAAGATACTGATCCACGAACAGGCGGATGAGCCCCGGTATCACCAGTGTGACAACATGAATCATTGCGCTGATGACCAGAAGGTAGGCAAAAACCGTCTTCTTCCCTCCCAGCGCCTGCCGCAGTACCCTTTGTGCACTGTACGGTCTGCCTCCCTGTGTGAATCCGGGCCTTCTTGTGAGCTGCAGTGCCACTCCGGAATAGTTTCCGGCAAACTCCGACGCAGACATTCTGCGCCTTCCCATCGCCGGATCGCAGATGGTGACGTTTTTTTCGTCGATTTTCTCCACCACAACGAAGTGGTAGCCTTTCCAGAAGACAATAGCCGGCAGCTGAATTCCCTTCATGGAGGGCCCGCTGCGCAAGGCCTCTGCCTGCAGACCGTATTCCTCTGCGGCATGCATCATGTTCCGCAGTCTGCTTCCGTCCCTCGAAACATGACAGGCATGGCGCATTTCGGAGAGCTCAACATATCTTCCGTAATATCCCAATACCATGCACAGGGCGGCAGCGCCGCATTCCGCCATCTCGATCTGCAGTACGATCGGCACCCTGTTGTTGAAAATCCCCTTCATCACCGTTTCCCCGCCAGGAATATCTTCTCATATGGATGCAGCTCATCCAGAATAAAGGTCACCTTTCCTTCCTCGTACACAGAAAGAGAGTATTCCTTTCCCGAATTTGCATAGCAGATTTTTCCGTCCTCCGTTCGGTCCAGCTCGATGATCAGCATTTCCTTTTCGTACTCGCCGTCCATGAGGAACTCACTCAGCTGGCCGGAGCCGACAAGATACGTCAGCTGATAATCCTCCCGTACCGTGAAGGGCTTTTCGGCAACCGTTCCCCAGATCCAGTCACTTGTATCATCATCGTTTGGTTCGAATTTCACCCTGGTTTTGCCCGGCTCAATCGCCCCAAGCTTCTTTTCCTTCATACAGCACATCACCTGATAAGGATCAGACGCATCCTTCTTTGTGCGCATACGCAGAAGATCCGTTGTGACATCCACCCGATCCCAGGGCTTTGCTTTGATCTCTGTGATGTATCCGCTTGTATCCGCGCAAATGGACACCGCTTCCTCACGCATCCTTTGGATATCAGGATAATTGTCCTCCTCTGCACAGACGTAAATCTCCATGAGGACATCCCCTGCATTGACGAAGGAGTTTTCTGTACAGGATATGTTCACAATGATTCCTGTCCTCGGATAATGAACGGTAACCGATGTCGTACCCGGAACATATACCCCATCGCCCGTCAGCGTCACCTGAACCGTCCCCCGGAACATCCACAGGCCAAGCCCCGCCGCAAGCAGCAAAATGGCCGCCAGTACGAAGCCGTGACGCATATGAATGGTACGGTATGCAGGAGCATTGTCATTGATTTTTCCGAATACCTCTTCCATTTCATTTCTCCCAGATTACCGTGCCCGTCTGCTGAAGCCTTACACAACAGCTTTCCTTCCCGGCAGATTCTCGCGCACAGGAGCTGTCACAGTCCCGGCACCTCCATCGTATTCATAAAGCGGCACACACTGTATAAAACGCCGGGCAGGCCATGCAGCAGTCCTGTCTCCAGATATCCCTGCGGGAAGGAGACGTCCCGCAGCACATGCTCCGCGCCGGACAGCTCCCACGCCAGCCTTCGGCCCGCCTTTTGCAGCCCGGAGGTGTCGGAAGCCCCGGCATCCTTTGTCATCAGCTTACTCGTCAGCTGATACAGGCTTCCTGCATTTCCGTAACGCAGGGTATCGTTTGTCGATCTGCCCGCTGCCCGGCCGCTTCCGTCACCGGCATCCTCCCCGGCAAAGCACGCCGCCCGGCCGTCAGGCTTTATCAGCTCCCTGTGTACAGCCTCCCGCAGCTGCCGCTCCTCCTGCATTCCCCGATATACGGATGAGTCCCGCATCATGATGTGCAGCAGTCCATCCAGTCGCTGCAGCTGTGCAGAGCATTCTTCCTTCGGAACACGTGCAATGGCGTATCGCATTCCGTAGCAGCCGTAGAGGAAGCCCTCCTCACTGTATCGTACGCGCTCGGTATCTTCCGCAAGGGGATTCATATTCGTCAGAATGGTGCGGAATTCCTGCTGTGACAGCATTCCCATCTCCCTGCACATACAGCAGCCAAGAAGAAAACCCGCCGCCCCGTCTGCCAGCCCCAGCTCCGAGGCCGTCAGTGCCGCTCCGGTTCCTGCCGGATCCGTCAGCTTTCCTGTCACCATTCTTAGCTTTCCGCGGATTTCCTCATCCTCCGGGCAAACCTTCAGGTAGGCGCACAGTGCAGCCACGGCGCCGAAATTCGCATCCAGCAGGCAATGCTCACCCAGGAGGACCCCGAATGCCGCCGTGTAGGCTGCTCCCTTTCTGCGCGGCACCACTAAGGGGGTGACCTGTATCTCCAGTAATCTGCAAACCCTTCGGGCCTGTTTCCGAAGCCTTTTTCGTATCTCGTCACTCGAGAATTCCTGCTTCCTTTGATTCGGCACATTCTGCATTCCTTGATGATCCGGCGTCACACGGCTCATGCAAAATGCAATTCGCTCTGCCTCCGCTTCTCCGATATCGGCAGGGAGTGTCTCCCACTCTTTTACCTGATCCTGCAGCATTTTTTCGGTCAGCAGATCTTCAAAATAAGGAACATCCAGTCGATCCAGCGCTTTTCGCTCCGTATCCTCCAGCCTTCTGCATTCCTTTATGTCCAGCCTTTTTTCATAGCGCATGCTCCGCCGCACCAGACGGCAGTAGGCTTTGCCGTCCTGCTGCATGTTCCGATTTCCCAGAACACTCAGCACCTTGCAGTACACGGCTGTCGGACGCATTACCATGCGTACCCTGCAGCCCGCAAACAGCCGCACCAGCTCCCGGCCGGCTCCGCCGCAATCCTGCAAAACCGTTTGCAGCGCCAGACGAAACCCGTCTCCGATTTCCTCTGCACAGTCTGTTCCCGGAACCGGCTTCCCGTTCAAAACCGGGAGATTATGGGTTCCCGGCTGCATATCCAGCAGGCAGGCATATCCCGATTCCCTCAATCCCGGAAGAGCCATCAGCATCGGAAGAACGGACATCTGATTGACCGAGTAGGGAACGGCGTCCCCCGTCCATCTGCGAAACAGACATCCCGGCGGCATCAGCATCGTTTCCATATCGATGATCACAGGATCCTTACCGCATGCAACGATATTTTCCGCATGCAGATCCATTCCGCGGAGCAAATACACCAGTCCAAGAAGAAATCCCATTCGCGTATAGAATTCCGATGCCTCCGACAGGGAGTTCAACGGGACCGCTTCGATAAAGGAGCAGAACCCTCCGTTTGTCGTGTCCGCGGAGGACACCGTCCGGAATGTCCCAAGCCCGGCTCTTTGGGACATTTCGCAAAGCCAATTGCCGAATGCCCTGTCGATTGCCATGCTGTGGGGTTTGTATACCAGCCGCTGTCCGTTTTCCAGTTTTAACAGATGAACACTGCGTCCTCCCCTGTGGCGATCGGAGGAGGACGCCTCGACCTTTTCCACCGCAGGCGGCTCCCCGGATTCTCCAAGTCCCTTCCATGCCTTTGGGAGCTCCTGACAAACGGCGTCCGCAAGCTCCTGCACATGGGCCGCCTGACGCGCGGTGAACTCCACCATCTGCCGGAATGCAACCGGCCAGTCAAGGGCAAGCTGCCGCAGATAGCTTCCGTCTCGTATCACCGGCATCACACGCTCCCGGATCCATACATCCGTCGGCAGCGTCATTTCACCTGCGATCTTGCTAAGACTGCGATCCGTGCACAGGACAAACAGCTCCCGGAGTGCCTGTACAAAGGCCTCCGGCCAGTCCCTGAAGGCCCCGTTCCGAAGCATCTCCTTGTTCTGCGGTACATGGACAGAACGAATCATGCCGTTCATAAACGGAAG
>CAYXAN010000068.1:0-8304 GCA_964461705.1 uncultured Sarcina sp.
CATCTCCATCAGGTCAGAAAGCCTTTATTTACAAGGCTTCCTGGCCTTTCTTTTTGTTCGGCAGCCTGTCAAAACGCATTGAAAAACGGCTGTTTGCCAGTGATCTGCCGGTGAGTCATCAATTCCTTCACTCCGGACAGCATCTAATCTTCCTGATACAGGCCTTGATACTCCTTTGGAATTTCGTGTCCTTGAGCCTTTCCGTACTCTTTGTAATACTGCTCTCTTGGAACTGCCGTCACTGTATTCTTGTTGTAATACAAGGCCGTCGACTCATTGGTATAATTCGTGCAGTCCCGAGACAGCTGTAAGTGCATAAATGGGCCCTGATCATCATTCATTTCCGGCACGTAGATGTCTTTCAACGAAGCATCATTCAACAGCTCGATCCGCTCCTCCATCTGTATTACGAAATCCTCAAGTCTTCCGCTGCGTGCAAAGTCACAGCACACATAAGCCGCCGACTGCTTTACGGAGGGCTTCAGGCAAATCAGACCCAATGCTCCAAACAGCAGCATAACCACCAATGTATGTTTCCTACTTAACTCAGTGATTTTGTTTTGCGGCATTTTATTCTTCGCATGTTCACAAAGTGATCGAATCCATGCGCCCTGAATCGGCAAGCCTACCGTCATCACCAATATCAGCGACTGATACACGATGTCATAATATCCGCCGGAAATGCCTGCTGTATTCCCGGCTGCATAGATCCCGGGAGCCTCTGTAGAAGCATAGAGCAGAAAGAGATATATCAGACACAGAACTAACGGAACCTTTTTGCCGCACACCCGCACATTCCTTCCGATCTGCCGCCAGCCAAGCCGGATCAAAGCGACTCCGTATATCGCCAGCAGCGGCACTGCTTCTGCATATTCCCGGGCATGCTGCAATGCCTGCCATACACAGCGAAAAGGCATCAACAGGATTGCGGCAGCATTCAGACCAAAGCCTTCCCCGCCCCGTACAGCATTGCCCGGCGACAGGATGCAGATATACAGTCCGATCAGAATCTCGATCATCGGAATCCACAATAATGTCATTCTCTTCTGATTCTCATGACTGATAAAAATCGCCCAAAGCCAGTCGGTTAATAAAACCAAAAGGACAACAATAATATGCTGATAATGTGAGCCGCCGATATATACCGCATCCGCTAACATGAAGATGTAATAACGACGCCTCCCCGTACGCTGCCATTTCAGCATCCAGGTGATCATCAGGAGCAAGAAGCACATGGGCATCACATAATGTGCCATGCCGGTGTACCAGAACATTCCGCCGCGAATATACGGCATGAACTGCAGGAAGAGGAACAGCTGCAGCCAGAATGTGCACCGGAAGGCTTTCCTGCTCACTCCCAGGCGGCGCACCATCAGCTCCTTCAGCAGATACCCTGTCCCACATGCGGAATACAGAATGCACAGAGGAACGGTCACCGCATAGGCATGCTCTCCCCAGATGCTCGGCTGAAAAGCCAAGAAGAAATTTGATGCCCATGTTCCCTCCCAGGTCTTCCATTCCTTTGCAGCAGCCAACACACTTGCACGAATCGCATCAAATACGTTTCCGCCTGACAGCAGCGCGTTGTGTACGATATATGACTTTGAAAAGTCATCTGCCGAAGCATAGTTGAACATTCCGCAATATAGAACAGGCAATAGAGAGGCAACAGTGATCATTCCGATCAAATGGTCGAGATGCTGCTTCATCCACCGACAAACTCCGGTAATCCATTTAGAAAGTGCAGTGTTCAATTGATCCCCTCTTTACTGCCTTGAATCCACGGACATATTCACGCCGCGATAGCTGTCATTCATTCGGTTTAATTCCGGAACGACGGTGAGCAGCATCGTGGTGAAGCACGCCAATCCGCCCAGTACATTGGAGATGGGCTCCGCCATGAAGACACCGTCGGTGCCAAGATTCCAAAGCCCCGGAAGCAGGTATGTCAGAGGAACAACCAGAATGACCTTTCGGAACAGGGAAAAGAAGATGGCCTTCCCTTTCTTGTTGAGGGACTTGAACACCGTCTGTCCGCTGTACTGCAGGGACTGGAAGATGAAGGCATAGAAATACAGGTGAAGCGCCCGGGAGGCATCCGTCAGAATAGTGGCGTCTGCACTGAAAATCCGAACGAAAAGCTCCGGCATTCTGGACACCAGAAGCCAGGTGATGAATGTATAGGGAAAGGCCAGAAGCACCATGGTACGGATGGCCTTTTTCACGTTCTCGGGACGCCCTGCACCGTAGTTGTAGCTGATGATGGGAGAGGAGCCGTCCGTGATCGCCAGCACCGGCACATCCAGAATGGAGCGTACGGAGGAGACAATGGTCATGATGGAGACGTAAAGTGTTCCGCCGTATTGCATCAGCATGCTGTTGCAGGCAATCTGCACCAGAGAATTGGTGAACTGCATGATGAACGGGGACATGCCGAGACTGACGATGCTCCCGGCCTGCGGAAAGCGCCAGCCAAGAGAAATGCGGAATTCATTTTTCCTGCCAAGCAAAAAGGACATTACAAAGGCAAAGGACAGGAACTGTGCAATAACCGTTGCGATCGCGGCTCCGACAACACCCATGCCGAATACAAAGATAAAAATCGGATCGAGCACCAGATTGACAACGGCACCGATGGTTACGGACAGCATGCCGATGACAGGAAAGCCCTGAGCGTTGATGTAGGAATTCATGCCGGTGGACAGCATAATGAACAGCGTTCCCAGCATATAAACCCGCAGATAGGGCAGGGCAATCGGAAGATCCGCCTGTGCTGCGCCGAACAGAAGAAGGATCGGCCCGCCCCACAGCTCCGTGACAAGAAGGATCACAAGGGCCGTGAGGGATAAAAGACGAAAGGCGGTGTTCTGAATCTCGGCGGCTTTTTCCCGCTTTCCCTCCCCCAGAGCCATCGAAAACAGAGGAGAACCGCCGCTGCCGAACATGTTGGTGAAGGCCGTCACCAGGATAATGACAGGAAAGCACAGCCCCACAGCCCCCAGGGCTTCGGTCCCGATCTCGGGAATACGGCCGATGTAAACGCGGTCCACGATGCTGTACAGCAGGTTCAGAACCTGCGCAACCAGCATCGGAAAAGCCGTCTGCAATATATTACGGAAAATCTGTCCGCTGCCAAAATCAACTCGCTTCATTTCGAAATCCTTCTCCTGACAAACGCTTCGAAATCAGTATAGCATGTTGTTGCCAAGACGCCAGCCAAACGACATGAGGCGGCAGGATGTCCAAGACGCAGTCCTGAACACCTCCGTCAGGATCGTGTGCCTGTCCGGCGCGCGGTAAAGCAGTAAATTTCCGTGTATGCTATACTCATGATGCCGGGGACAAAAGTTCTTTTGACCTGGGCATGATACTCGCGGTGCAGCGGCCGGCTTTGCCGGCCGAAATACGACATCAACATAAAAGGGAAGAGACCATGGCATATTCCAGAATACTTTTTGATTTAGACGGTACCCTGACAGAATCCGGGCCGGGCATTACCCATGCGGTGCAGTATGCGCTGCAGAAGATGGGAATTGTCGAACCGGACAGATCACAGCTTGAGTGCTTTGTGGGACCGCCGCTGAACGTGATGCTGCGGCAGCGATACGGGATGAATGAGGAGGAATCCGGCAGAACGATCCGCTTTTTTCGGGAGGCCTATAATGGAGGCATGATCTTCGAGAATCGGGTGTACCCGGGAATTCGGGAGCTTTTGGAGGAGCTCCACGACAGGCGGATCCGGCTTGCCATTGCCTCCTCAAAGCCGGCGCCTATGGTACAGAAGGTTCTGGAGCATTTTGACCTGCGGCAGTATTTTGACGTTATGATCGGGGCTGCCGCTTCGGAGGAGGAAGACAACCAGAGCGGCACGGATCACAAGCTGCAGATGGTCCGTCAGGCACTGGAGGCACTGGGAATCCCGGCGGCGCAGGATTCCGGGCAGCAGGAGGGGACGCCGGGCTGCGCCTGCTGCAGGGGCAAGGCCGGGCAGGAGCAAGGGCAAGGGCACGCAGACTGTGCCATGGTGGGAGATCGGTCCTTTGACATCAGGGGCGCACTGTCCAATCATGTGACGGCCATCGGTGTCACATATGGCTATGGCAGCAGGTCGGAGCTGGAGGCTGCCGGGGCGGATTATATCGCGGAGAGTGTTCAGGAGCTTCGGACACTGCTGCTGGCATGACAGGACAGTCGGGATGGGGTATATGAGAAGAAACTACAGAGCAGGCCGCAATGCGGACGAGGCGATGGACTGGGAACCGGAGAAAGAGGAATGGGATTCCGGGAGTCCTGACGATTTTACGGAGCCCGCGGAGGATGAATACGCATATCGTGAGGATGTGTACGATGAGGATGTGTACGATGAGGATACGTATGATGAGGGAGCGTATCGTGAGGCCGTATATCGCGAAGGCGCATATCATGAGGACGCATATGACGGTGTCCGGTACCCGGACGAAACCTATGGGACATACGAGGATGATTCGTACGATGCATACGCCGGGGATGCATATGAAGAAGACCGATATGCTGAAGACTCATATGCCGGAAGGAAAAACAAAAGCCGAAGAGGCATCGGCTTTGGCTGGATCATTCCTGCCGTGCTTGCCCTGGTGTGTGCCTTTTCCTGCTATAAGTTCCTGCATCAGCTTTGGGTTTACGAGCAGGCCAAAAGCGAATATTCCGGTCTGGATTCCCTGATGAGCCTGTGGGAGACGGCAGAGGCTAAGACACCGGATGCGGATACGGAGGAGACGATCGATGCGCCCTATCCCCTTCTGAACATAGATTATGACGCCCTGAAGGAGATCAACAGTGAATTCGTCGGGGTGATTTATCTGCCGGTACTGGATGTGAAATACCCTGTTGCACAGGCCTCGGACAATACAAAATATCTTCACACGACCTTTGAGGGAACCTCCAATGCCTCCGGCTGTATCTTCCTTGATGCGGCAGCGTCACCGGATTTCGGCGACATCAACACCTTTATTTTCGGCCACAACATGAAAAACGAAACCATGTTCGGCAGCCTGAAGGAGTTTATCCAGGACGAAGCACTCTGCGATGAGGATCCTTATATCTACATTTATCAGGAATCGCAGGTGCTGATCTATCGGATCTTTGCCTATTACACCATCTCAGTGGAGGATGATGTCTATAATGATTTCTCGGGGGAGGAGGCCTACGATGCCTATGTGGCGGATGCGGTCAGTCATTCCTTCTACAAGCTTTCCGATGAAGCAAGGGAGGAGATCGCCTTTGAAAATCGTCCAAGACTTCTGACCCTGTCCACCTGTTATGCCACCGGTCATGTCTATAATTTTGTAGTGCAGGGGGCTCTGATTGACGTGGAGGAGCCGATTGTCCCGGAAACGACGGGATAAACGTGGTGCGTTTCGTAAAAAGAGAACAGCGACGCAGCAGACACAGAGCTCCCGGTATCGAAATCTTCCGATCCCGGGAGGCGATTATGTCACAGGCTGTTCCTTTCATCCCCGAAAAGAGGGAATCTTTTATCTGCGGACGGATATCGGCGGAGCCTACCGCTTTGAGCCGAAGGAGGAACGCTGGCACAGTCTGATTGACCATGTGACCATGGAGGATCTTGGAGAGACCTTTCCGACGGCCGTTGCACTGGATGAGCATCATTCGGAGAGGCTGTACATTGCCCGCGGAATTTATGATAAGGCCCATGGAAAGCTGGCAGTTTCGCAGGACTGCGGCGAAACTTTTATCTATCATGAGATGCCGATGCATGTGCACGGCAACATGAACGGACGCGGTACCGGCTATCGGCTGATCGTGGATCGCAATCGCGAAAACATGCTGTGGTTTGCTTCGTAGGATGGCGGCCTTTGGAGGAGCAGGGACGGCGGAAAGAGCTTTTATGCGTGTCCTTTGCCGGAGGACTTTCCTGCGGTGGATTTTTCACTGATTAACTGTGCCGACAAGGCGGAGGTACGGGGCGAATGCGGAAGACAGGGCGTTTTTTGTCTTGCACTGGGAGAGGCCGGCCTGTGGAAGCTGCACTATGGCAGGAGGAATAAGAACGCTTCTGCCGTGAAGCTTAGCCGGGAGGGAGATATTGTCTCCCGTGATGATCCGGGAAGGCGCGAAATTCGAAATCTACTGAAAATGTTTCTGTGAAAAACGGCTGCCTGCTCATGCTTTGGCGGCAAGAAGCTTCGGGAATATGGCACAGGCCATGCTCCCGGAGCCTTTTTTATTGTGAAAAACGGGGGGATATCAAGGCGAAAACGTTTCAAATCCGGCATTCAAACATTCTTTGGGACGGCGCAAAGAGACAGGAGAAGTAGGACGGCACTCGAAGAAGGACTCCACTGTATTGTGCAATCTGCACCATGTAATTTGTCAGACCTAGCAATATACACTTAAAAATGACAGTACTCATCCCTAATTTCTAAGGTATCTTTTTAAACCGGCAGAATTTATAGTAAATACGGTCATCGTGACAGTGAATACGTTTAAGTTACAAGAAAACGTAAACAGAAGGATGACTTTCGTGTAATATACACAAATCTGCAAGAAGAGGGAGGGAAATATGAAATGAAAAAGCTTAAGACCGCAAGGGAACAGACATCGGATAAGCTGTACTGCGTATTGCGTGTGGCCATTCTGGTATCGGTTGTGTTCCTGTTCATTCCGTCATTGAATCCTGCAAGGATCAGCGGACTGATCAACAGAAATCTTTCGTTATTCTCATCCGGTGTCTCCTACAGCAACCTGACGGCGGATTTCGGCCGCGCCTTTAAAAAGGGCTGGGTCGAGAGATCCACCATGAAGCTGCTGTACGGATCCTCGCTGGCGGTTTGCATCGGCGTTGCGTCTGCGGCAGCTGGCGCATGCATGTCCATCGGCAACAACCGCTTCAAAAGACTGTCCAATCTTTTTACGGCGGCCGGCAGTGCAGTGCAGCTTCTGGGGATGTACGGAATTTATTCGGCATATGTACAGATTTCGGCAACCTCGAAGCCCAAGAAGGTGGAGCCGATGTTCTCCGGAGCCTTCTGGCCCTTTGTTGTGATTGCCGTCGTGATACTGGTCCTGGCTGCAGCACAGATCCTTCTTGTTCCGAAGGGCTCCCGAAGCGAAAAGTTCGAGATGGAGTCCAAGTATAAGCTGTTCCTGATGTTCATGCCGTTTCTGGCACTCTGCGCCGTGTTCAGCTACCTTCCTCTCTGGGGATGGAGATATGCCTTCTTTGACTACAAGGTAGGTGACACGCTCAGCATGGATAATTTCGTGGGCTTCAAGTGGTTCACGCAGCTGTTCCAGAACGCGGCGACCGTGAAGGATGTGGTCCGCGTGCTGAAGAACACGCTGGGCATGAGCGGTCTTGGCATCCTGACCAGCTGGGTTCCCATGGCATTTGCCATTTTCCTTTCAGAAATCAAGAACGACAGGTTCCGCCGTTTTGTTCAGACCTTTACCACCATTCCGAACTTTATCAGCTGGGTTCTGGTGTACGCCATTGCCTTCTGTATTTTCTCTACGGACGGATTCATCAGCAGTCTGATGGTGAACTCCGGCATCTGGGAATCCGGACAGAATATGCTGATGAGCGGCTCTCACACCTGGCTGAAGATGTGGGCCTGGGGCATGTGGAAGGGAGTCGGCTGGAGCGCCATCATCTATATTGCCGCGATTTCCGGTATTGACCAGCAGCTCTATGAGGCGGCGACGGTGGACGGAGCGGGACGGTTTCAAAGGATGTGGAACATCACGGTTCCCAGTCTGATTCCCACCTTCTGCGTTCTGCTGCTGATGTCGGTAGCCAATATCCTGAGCAACGGCATGGACCAGTACCTGGTGTTTGAAAACGCAACCAATACGGATTACGTCATGGTTTTGGATCTGTATGTTTATAAGCTGGGTATCGGACAGGGCATGATCCCGCTGACCACCGTGGTGAGCATGCTGAAATCCATTGTCAGTGTGGTATTGCTGTTCGGTGCCAACGGAATTTCCAAACTGATTCGCGGCGAGAGCATCATCTAGAAAGGGGGGCGTTATGGCAAAGACAGCACAGGAAAAGGCGGATGCAAAGGCGGAGCGCCTTTACAAAAAGACACATAAAAGCCAGTTCAGGAAAAATCCGGGAGATGTCACCTTCAACATCATCAATTATGCGGTGTTCGGCATCTTCACTCTGGCGTGTGTATTTCCGTTTTACTATCTGTTCATCAATACCATCAGCGACAACGACTATGTGGTGAAGGGCCTGGTCAACTTTTTCCCGAGGGGTCTGACACTGGACAACTACAAGGCCCTGCTGAACGTCAG
>CAYXAN010000069.1:0-8277 GCA_964461705.1 uncultured Sarcina sp.
ACGGCATGGCGGCCATGCTGCTGCTGCTTGCCCTGTATCTGTACGAAAAGAAGATGAAGCTGCACATCTATGTCCTTCTTGCCGTGGGCAATATCCTGCTGTACGGACTGACCCACAGCAATACCGGCTGCATTGTTGCCATGTTCGCTGTTTTCCTCTCTGCCCTGCTGCACTACGGAAGGAGGGCTGCCGCGGGCAATGCCGTCTATGTCATGGGAGAGCTGCTGGCGGCCGGATGTCTTGGATTTTCGGTGCTGTGCGGACTGTTCAACCCATCCTCCCATGCGTGGATGAAGCGGCTGGATCTGCTCCTGACAGGACGGATTTCCTCCCTGTGGACCACCACCTTCCATGAGGGGACGCTGTCCACGTGGAAATGGTTTTCGGACAGAGGGAATGTGTATTTTTTTGATCTCGGATGGGTTCGCCTGATTTACTGGTACGGTGTCATTCCTGCCGCTTTGATTGCGGCTGCGGTGTTTCTGATGCTGGAGCATGCAAGAAAAACAAAAGATCGGGCCGCCTTTGTCATGCTGATCAGCATGACGGTATATACGGTGTTTGAGGCACATCTTGTGTCAGCTTATATCGGGAGAAATTACGGACTGTTTGTCGCGGCGCTGTACCTTCCGGCCATCATAAAGGGGATGGGGCATCATGAATCCTAAGAACCGAATCCTGCAGACGTATGGGCTGTGGCTGATTGATATCGTATGCATTGCCGTTTCCTACTGGATTGCGACCCGCCTTCGCTTTGCGGGAAGGAATGACTGGGGGAGCAAAACGCTGCACTATGCAGTGCTGGTGGTTTTTCTGCTGTTTTACACGGTATACAGCTTCTTTGCGGAGTGGAACCGGGATTTTCTGAAACGGGGGTCCTTTCGGGAAATCATTTCCATTCTGCAGTTCAACGGTGTCATGATCCTGGCCTCCCTGGCCTTTGTTTTTTTTGTGAAATGGGGAAGGATTCTGTCACGGCAGGTGGTTGTCAATTTCATCTGGATCGACTTTCTGCTGATGTATGCGGCCCATGTCTTCTATAAGGCCTTGCTGCAGCGGATGCTGGAGGATGACAAGCAGGCGGCCAAGGTGCTGGTGGTGACGCCGCCGGAGCTGACCGATGAGACCATCACCCGTCTTCGACAGACCATGGGCTCCGGGTATCAGATCGTTGGCTCTGCGTCGATTCGCTGCGGACAGAACGCCACGGAAAAGGAGCGGGAGGATATCTTTCACAGCATGACGGAGCGGCTGACCCAGATTGCCTTTGACGAGGTGTTCATCAACGCCCCGGGGCTGGACCGGCAGGAGCTCCGCCCTCTCATTGACGGCTTTGAGGAGATGGGCGTTGTGTGCCGCTGCAATCTGGAGCTCCCGGAGATTTCCGGCGCCTCCGCCAAGGTGGAATCCTTCGGCGATTACATCACCGTGACCTATACGAAGTTCCACTCAAGCTACAAGCGGCTTTTGATCAAGCGGCTGATCGATATCGTCGGCGGCCTCTTCGGCCTTGTGATCACCGGATTTCTGACCCTGGTGATCGCCCCTGCGATCAAGCTGGATTCCAAAGGGCCGGTGTTTTTTGCCCAGATCCGGATCGGCAAGAACGGCAGACGTTTTAAAATCTACAAATTCCGTTCCATGTATCAGGATGCCGAGGAGCGGAAAAAGGAGCTGAGGGGGAAAAACGAGGCGCAGGGTCTGATGTTCAAGATGGAGCACGATCCCCGCATCACAAGGGTGGGGGCCTTTCTTCGCAGAACCAGTCTGGACGAATTTCCCCAGTTTTTCAATGTACTGAAGGGGGATATGAGTCTTGTGGGAACCAGACCGCCCACCGAGGATGAATTTGAGCGGTACAACGAGCACTACAGAAGGCGTCTTTCCATGACACCGGGTCTTACCGGCATGTGGCAGGTCAGCGGCCGCAGCGACATTTCCGATTTCGACGAGGTGGTGCGGCTCGACCTGGAATATATCGACAACTGGTCCTTGACGCTGGACTTTAAAATTCTGCTGCAGACCGTGGTTGTGGTTCTGGGGCATCGGGGAGCAAAATAATGCAACACATTTGTATGATTGTCCCGGATCCTATGGTACATGGCGGGATCGCCTCCGTGACCGCAGGCTATTACGGAAGCCGGCTGGAGAAGGATTATCGGATCACCTATGTGCAGTCCTACTGCGACGGAGGGAAAAAGGACAAGCTGCGCAAGGCGCTGCAGGCATATCGACAGTTCCGGAAGATTCTGCGAAGGGATCCGCCGGAACTTGTTCATATTCATTCCTCCTTCGGACCCAGTTTTTACCGAAAGCTTCCCTTTATCCTGATGGCGGACCGCGCAGGCATCCCGGTTGTGAATCACATTCACGGCTCTGCCTTCGATGAGCTTTACACCAATGCACCCGGATGGAAAAAGAGGCTGGTTCGGGATGTTTACGGGAAGTGCACCCGAATGATCGCATTGACGGAGCATTGGAAGGAGGTCCTGTCCGCGGCCTATCCCGGGGAACGGATTCGGGTCATTCCGAATTACAGTGTCTCCTTTCCTCAGGCACAGGATGCGGCACATCAGGCAAAGCGCTTTGAGCGGCAGCAGATTCTGTATCTTGGCGTTCTCACGGAAGGAAAGGGCATGAAGGAGATGCCGGAGGTGATTCGCCGGGTGACGGACCGTGTTCCCGGAGCCTGCTTTGTCCTTGGAGGACTGGGAGACCGGGAGCTCGTGACGCAGGGGCTTTCCGATGAAATCATCAATCATCATCTGATTTTTCCCGGTTGGGTGCGGGGCGAAGAGAAGGAAAGACTGCTGGAGGAGAGCTGTGTCTTTTTGCTGCCCTCGCATATGGAGGCGATGCCCATGTCCCTGCTGGAGGCCATGGGATATGGGCTTCCGATGGTAACGACACGCGTCGGAGGCATCCCGAATCTGACAGGAGAGGGCCCGCAGGCGGCCCTTTGCCCGGTGGGGGACAGCGCGGCGATGGCGGAGGCTGTCTGCAGACTGCTGGAAAACAGGGGAGCCTGGGAGGCGGCCTGTCTGGCCTCCCTGCAGCGAGCTAAGACCGAGTACAGCTTTGACGTACATCTTCATCGAATTGAGGCTGTGTACCGGGAGGTGCTGGAGGGATAAGGCAATGCAGCAGCGTAAGACAGATATTGTGCAGCAAAAGGGTATCCTGCCGCAAAAGGATACCCTGCGGCAAAGGAATAACCAGCAGGAGGAAAAGGAGAACAGCACCATGCCGCCGCAGGTCTGCGTCATCGTACCGGTTTACAACGGCGGTGCTTACCTGCAGCAGTGCATCGACAGTGTGCGGGGGCAAAGCTTTGTCTCGTGGGAGCTTCTTTTGCTGGATGACGGCTCTACGGATGAGAGCGGTGCAATCTGCGATAAGGCAGCGCAGGAGGACGCCCGGATTCGCGTGATCCATAAGGAGAACGAGGGACTGATTGCCACCTGGATGCGGGGGGTAAGGGAGAGCAGCGCCCCTTATCTTGGCTTTCTGGATTGTGATGACTGGCTTTCCTTCGATCATCTGGAAAAGATGACAGGTCAGCTCCAAGGGGACAGGGACGGCGCCGAGGATCGGCAGATCATCTGCGGTGGATATGTGATTGAAAGGGAGTGGAACCACACGTCCGAAAAGAAAAGGTGCGCCATTGCCCCCGGCGTGTATGAGGGGGAGGCTCTGCGCAGACAGCTGCAGGAGAGACTTCTTGGCAACGAGGAGCGCACGGTCATTCTGTCCCGCTGCATGAAGCTCTTTTCCCGAAGACTCCTGGAGGACAATCTGCATTTTTGCGACCCATCCGTCCGGATGGGGGAGGATGTGAGCATTACCGTCCCGGCCTTTCTGGATGCCCGCCGGGTGGTTGTGCTGGCGGATAATTATGATTATCATTACCGCTTTGTCGCCTCCTCCATGGTGCACGGATACGACGCCGGGATGTATGACAACATGCTGCGTCTTCGGAAGATCCTGCACAAAGTGATGGCGGACAAAAAAATCCCCAACGGAGCCATGCAGGTGGAGAGAGAGTTTCTGTTTCTGTTTTGTCTGGTTCTCAAGCAGGAGCTCCGAAGAGGCGATGTCTCACCGAAGGAGGTGACGGCAAGGGTACAGGAGCTGTGCCGGGAGGCGGATGCCGCCCGCCGGGTGGAGCAGCTGGGAACCGGCTTTCACAGCGCCGCCAACCGACTGCTGGCGTTTGTGATGAGGCATCCCACACGGTCCCGGATTTGGACGGTGCGAAGGATCTTTATGCTGCGGCGATAGTGTCAACTGCGTTATGAAAATCACGGAGCCCCAAATGGCGGCAATGAGGATGCGACAATGAATCCTACCATCAGTATCATTATTCCGGTACATCATGCAGAAGAGACGCTGGCCGGTGCGGTGCAAAGCGTCGGACGGCAGGACATCGTCCGGCGTTTTCCTGATGTCCGTCTGGAGCTGATCCTGGTGGATGACGGCACCACAGAGCAGAAAGCGCTGCAGCAGGCAAAGGAACGGTGTTTGACTGCTTTGGTCAAAATTCTTTACATACAGGATGCAGGGGTTTCGGAGTCCCGCAATCGCGGCCTGCAGGCATCTGCCGGAGACCTTATCACCTTTCTGGATGCGGACGATGCCATGGAGCCTTCGATGCTGGGTGACCTCTACGCCCTGTATCTGGAGACAGGAGCACAGATCTGCGGCTGCGGGTTTTGCTCCGTGACGCCCGGGGAGGCCGCCGAATATGCTGGGGCAGGCCGGAGGCCGGAGGACCCTGCCGCCTGTGAATCGCCTCTGCCGGCGACGCTGCTTGCCGGCAGCAGGATTCTGCAGGATGCGGTCCTGCAGGGGGACACCCGGGTCTGGAGCAAGCTTTTCCAAAGAGATTTCATCGGAGAGAAGCGCTTTCAGAAGGGTCTTACCATTGGAGAGGATCTGCTGTTTGTCACCTCCCTGATCCGGCCGGACACACGCTATGCCCTCATTTCGTCGCCCTTGTATCGGTACACGAGAAATCCAAAGGGCGTCATGGAGCGCCCCTTTACGCGCTCCTATATGGATCAGCTGCGGTGCTATGAGGAGGCGGAGCGGGTGATCCGTTCCAATATGCCGGAGCTTCTTGAGGATGCGGCGGCAAGAAGATCCCTGCGGCGTCTTCAGATGATATCGGACGTTCTGACCGCCATGAAAATAGCAAGACTGCCGCGGGAAGAGTTTCAGAACTTCCGGCAGGAATTTGCAAGGTGCCGCAGGACGCTGGCAGGATATAGCCGTGAGCCGGGAATTGCCTCTGTGCTTCCGGGAGATTATCGGCTAAAATCATTCCTGCTGAGATATCTGCCTGCCGCCTTCTGTATTGTGATGAGGATGACAGCGGCAGGAAAAGGAACAGAGCGCAGCGCATAGACAGGAAGCGATATTTCCGAGGGTATGAATTTGATCAATACAAGTGACATTGCACTTTACATGCACGCCGGCAGCGGCAACCACGGCTGCGAGGCGATTGTGGACTCACTGGTTCGCATGATGCCGCTGGACGGCTTTACCCTGATGACCAACTCGGCGGCAGAGGACGAGCGATATCTTCCCGCAGAGGTGAAGGCCCGGGTGCGGATCCTGGAGGAACGGCATCTGCGGGAGCACAGAGCCGCCCATGTTGTTTATTACGGTCTGCGCAAGGTGACGGGAGATGAGGAGTCTTTTCTGCGTTACCGGTATCGCCCGCTGACGGGAAAGGGGGCGCCGAGGCTTGCGGTATCCATCGGCGGGGACAATTATTGCTACCCCAGCATGACGAAGGATCTGATGGTGGCCAATTCCATGTTTAACCGGCAGGGGACGGCGACGGTGCTCCTTGGCTGCTCGGTTGAGCCGCAGCTTTTGGGAATCGCGGATTCTTCCTCCCGGCAGCCTGCGCAGGAGGGGGAGGAGCCGGACTTGGCACACCGGCTCACGGAGGATCTGCACCGATATCACCGCATCATTGCAAGAGAGAGCATTTCCTTCCATGCCATCCGGGCGGCGCTGACAAGGGATTTTGGAGAGGAGGCGGCAGATAAGGTGGTCTTTTGCCCGGATCCTGCCTTTTTCCTGCCGGCGGATGAGAGCGGCGTGCCGCCGGAGCTGGAATCCGGCAACACGGTGGGCATCAACATCAGTCCGATGATCGAGGAATATGCCGCCGATCCTGCGGCCCCGCTCAAGGCGTATGCGGCACTGATTCAGGAAATCCTGACCGACACAAGCATGAAGGTGGCACTGATTCCCCATGTCGTCTGGGACAGGAGCAATGACAGGATTCCGCTTCAGAAGCTGTATGAGCAGTTTGCCGATACGAGGAGAGTGCTGCTGATTCCGGATATGTCTGCGGAAAAGCTAAAGGGCGTCATCGCCAACTGCCGGTTCTTTATCGGTGCGAGAACGCACGCCACGATTGCCGCGTATTCCACCATCATTCCGACACTTGTGATAGGATATTCGGTCAAGGCAAGGGGAATTGCCCGTGACCTTTTCGAAACCGAGGAGCATTATGTCCTTCCGGTGCAGGAGCTGCGGAAGCCGCAGCAGCTTCTGGATGCCTGGCACTGGCTTCTTGCCAATGAGGACAGCATTCGCTGCAGACTGGCGGAGCGCGGCGTTTTTTTCCGGGCTGAGGCGCGAAAAAATGCCGAGGAGCTTCGCAGGGTGCTGCAGGAGCTGGAGGGAGCCCGTCTGGGATAAAGGAGTTTTCTTTCTATGTCAAACAAGGGAACGCAGGGCAGGGTTTTGCTGGCGGAACGGAATATCGCATTTGGCTATGCAGGACAGGCGGCGACAGCACTGATGTCCTTTGTTCTGCGGACCATCTTTATCCGGCATCTTTCCGAGCAGCTGCTGGGTGTCAATTCGCTGTACACCAATATCCTGTCCATCCTGTCCATGGCGGAGCTGGGCATCGGAACGGCACTGAATTTCGCCCTGTATAAGCCGGTGGCAGAGGATGACACCGAGAAGATCAAGTCCTACATGCAGATGTACCGGAAGGCCTATACAGTCATTGCCCTGGTGGTGGCAGGGATCGGGCTGTCGCTGACGCCGTTTCTGCGCTTTCTGATCAAGGATCCCGGAACCGTGACGGTTCGGGAAATGACCGTGTACTATCTGATCTTCCTGTTCAATACGGTCAGCACCTATTTCGTTTCCTACAAATACAGCCTCTGCAACGCGCAGCAGCGAAATTATATCCAGACCAACATCAACACCCTGACAAAGCTTACGGTGTCGTTTCTGCAGATTCTGGTCATTGTCCTGACAGGGAATTTCCTGCTGTACCTTTTGACGGATATGCTGGTGCAGCTGCTGCAGAAGGTGTTTGTCTCCCGGTATCTGGACCGGCTGTACCCTTATCTTCGCGACAAGGATGTCCGGCCTCTGACCCGGGAGGAATCCGGAGAGGTGTGGCGCAAGACCCGGGCACTGGTGCTGCACAAGGTGGGGGATGTGGCAAGACTTCAGACGGATTCGCTGATCATCTCCTCCTTTATCGCTGTTGCCGTATCCGGCATGGTGGACAACTACAATCTGGTCATCAATGCCGTCACCAATTTTGTCAACATCATCTTCAATTCCGTCATTTCAAGCTTCGGGAATCTGATAGCAACGGAAACCAGAGAGCGACAGTACGAGCTGTTTGGGGTCTACCGCTTTTTTGCCAGCTGGGTCTACGGCTTTGCGGTGACCGGCTTTTATGTCCTGCTGACGCCCCTGATCCGGCTGTGGCTGGGGGATGCCTGGGTGCTGCCCTCCGGCGCGGTGACGCTGCTCCTTATGGATCTGTATTTTAAGGGGGATCGCATTGTTTTATCGAATTATAAGACGGCGGCGGGGGTCTTCGAGCAGGACAAATACCTGGCGCTGCTTCAGGGTGCGGTAAATCTGGTGCTGTCCGTCTGGCTGGTGCAGAGGATCGGCCTTGCGGGAATTTATGTGGGGACGGTGCTGTCCGGACTCATCGCCAACGTGACCAAGCCGGTGATCATTTACCGCGTCTGCTTTGACCGGTCCTGCGGCAGTTATTTTGCGGAGGCTTTTCGTTATACAGGCACGGTGTTTGTGCTCGCAGCGAGTCTTGGGCTTCTTGGTCAGGCGGTGCTGACAACCCTCACCATTCCACGCTTTTTGCTGATGACGGTGGTCATTACGGTGGTTTTCAACGCCGTCTTCGTCCTGCTGTTCGGCAAAAGCCCGGAGTTTCGGTATCTTAAGGACGTGCTGCTGCGCAAGCTAAGGAAACGCTGA
>CAYXAN010000070.1:0-8224 GCA_964461705.1 uncultured Sarcina sp.
GCTGCCGCGCGGCCCTTCATACCGGATAAAGATGGCATCCCCCGGCTTGACATCGCCCCGAAGAACGGCGGCAATGCACGCCTCATCACTGTCAAAGGGCTTTGCCCGGAGGGTCACCTCGAACATGCTCTTCGGGCAGGCGGGGTGCTTGATGACACAGCCCTCCGGTGCAAGATTTCCCTTCAAAATGGCGATGCTGCCGTTCGTTCCCTTGGCATCATCAAAGCGATGAATGATTTCCTCGCGGCGGACAGTGCGTCCGAAATCCCTTGTCTTCTCCTGCAGAAGGGCATCGCAGCGCTCATAAAAGCCGTTTTCCTTCAGCTCCTCCAGATTTTCGCCCAGCGTCCTGCCGGTCACCGTCATGACATCCAGATGCAGCATGGATTTGATCTCCTCCATGACGCGCGGAACCCCGCCGGCATAATAGAAATACTGCGCCGGCCAGTCTCCGGAGGGACGGATATTCAAAAGGTAATGCGCTCCGCGGTGCATCCTGTCAAAGGTTTCCGCATCGATTTCATATCCGAATTCGTGTGCAATCGCCGGCAGGTGCATCGTGGCATTGGTGGATCCGGAGATGGCGGCATGCACCATGATGGCATTCTCGAAGCTTTCCATGGTGACAATGTCCCTGGCCCGGATCCCGCGGCGCACCAGCTCCATCAGCTGCGCCCCGGCATCATAGGCCGCCTTCTGCAGCTGGGGTGCGGTTGCCGGCATCAGGGCGGTGCCGGGCAGCATCAGTCCCAGCGCCTCAGCCATGACCTGCATGGTGGAGGCGGTTCCCATAAAGGAGCAGGCGCCGCAGCTGGGGCAGGCATGCTGCTTATAGTAATTCAGCTGCTCGTTCGGGATCACGCCGGTCTTCTCCCAGGCGTCAAACTTGCCGATCTGCTCCAGCGTCAGCAGCTCATTGATGGCGCAGGCAGGGTCCTCCACGACATATTGACGCGGCAGCGTATGCGCCTCCATGACGCCGCCCGTCACGACCACCGCGCTCATTTCCTTCAGCCGTCCGATGCTCATCAGCATAGCCGGCATGGACTTATCACAGCTGGCAATGAAGACACCGCCGTCATAGACACTGGCATTGGCCTGTGCCTCCACCAGATTGACGATGGCATCGCGGTGAGGCAGCGAGTAATTGATGCCGTCATGCCCCTGGGCGATGCCGTCACACATATCGGTGGCAAAATATCGGGCCGCCTTTCCGCCGTGCTCGTGGACGGCCCGAACCGCCTCCCTGACAAACCGGTCCAGATGCGCGCTTCCGGGGTGGCTGTCCCCAAAGGTGCTTTCCACCATGATCTGCGGCCTGGACAGGTCCTCAACGCTCCAGCCCATCCCGATTTTCAGCGGATCGTTTTCGGGCGCCAGGGCACGAACCTCCTGTGAACGCAATGCTGTCGAATCTTCCATGAATGTATCCCCCTCTCATGTCCTCTTTCCTGCATTCTACGACACGAAAGCGGGTTTGGAAATTGCTTTGTTGCAGTGGAATGCTTCCACCGGCGTTTCCCCAGGCATCAACTGCCGCTTGGCATTTTGAGAAAACGCTTTACAATGAAGGGGTAGTGTTGATGGACCGATGACGGTATCTGTTGAAGAGGACATCCGCGCAGCCGCTGCCCGGGATTTTTGCATATCCGGTAGGTCCTGAAGGAAAGGAAGGATGACATGATCGATTCGAATTGTCCTTATTGTGTGAAGGGGGATGCGGTGGCCGCATTCGCGTATCCGATCTGTGAAATGAAGACCTCGTTCCTGTACGTCTTCAAGGAGCAGAGCAAGCCGGGAAGATGTGTTCTTGCCCACAAGAAGCATGTCAGTGAGCTGATTGATCTGACGGATGAGGAGCGCAATGATTTCTTTGCCGACGTTGCAAAGGCAGCCCGTGCTATCCATAAGGTGTATCAGCCCGATAAGCTGAACTACGGCGCCTACGGCGATACCGGCAGACATCTGCACTTTCACCTCTGCCCGAAGTACAAGGGCGGCGAGGAATGGGGCGGCACGTTCGAGATGAACAGCCATAAGACCCTTCTGACGGATGCCGAATATGAGGTCATTGCAGAAAATATCCGGAAGGCACTGGCGTCCCTTACATAGGGCCGCAGCAGGAGAAAGGCACGGATGAATTCGTATTTCCTGCCGCTTTCATCCGCAGCAGCTTCGTTCACGAATACAGAAGGAGGTCTTGTCCTCGGACAAGACCTCCTTCTGATATGTGTTTGCTGCCGAACTGTCTGCTGCTGATGTGTTTGCTGCCGTTTCGTCATGCGGATTATGGCATTTTCCTCACCGCAGCGCTTCTTAAAAGAAAACGACGATTCATTCTGCATTCCCATAGAGGTCGGTGTCGTTTTCCTCCAGCCACAGGGGCAGCTGGCTCAGCGAATCCAGCACGTCATCCGCTCCGGCAGCGCGGAAGATCTGCCGTGCCCTTTCCTTCGCTTCCTCCCGTTCTTCATCCGAGAGGGCCTCATATTCCTCCTGCGTGCAGCCCATGACGGAGCTTCCCTCCAGGATTCCAAGGGAGCGCACACCGGCGCATTTTCCTTCCTGAATGTCTGCCACGGTATCACCGAGCTTGACGACATTTTCCACGGAAGGGATCCGGAAATGTGCCATGTTGGCAAAGATCATATAAGGAAACGGCCGTCCCATTCCATCCGCGCCGTCCGGGCTGATCCAGTAATCCGGTGCATAGCCCTGCTTCGCCGCGTTCGGTACAACGATCTCCATCATTTTGTCTGTGTAGCCTGTGGTGGAGCCGATGGAAATTCCCATATTCCGAAGCTGTGCCACCGCCTTTGTGACGCCGGGCTTCGGCGCGGCGTACTGCGCAAGGCTCTCTAAAAGAGAGGCCTCAAACACGCCGTAGATTTCCTCCACCGCATTCGGATCCGGAGCACTCCCCTGCAGACTCTCCCACTGATCCCGAAGGCGAGGCATTTCCAGCATGGTTCGGATGTGATCTCTTTTGAGCTTTCCCATGGGAGCCCGAACCTCCTCCACCGTCGGTGTCAGTCCGAATTTGCCGAAGGCAATCAGGAAGGCGTTCACCGGTGCAAAGGAGCCGTAATCCACCGTCGTCCCTGCCCAGTCTAAAATCACCAGCTGTGTCCTCATGCCTTCGCCTCCTTCAGAAAGTTCTCCATGATATCACGGAGCCTTTCGATATCCTCCGGGTAGATCTCGCCGATGTTGCCCACACGGAAGGTTTCCGCCTCCATCACCTTGCCGGGATAGAGCACATATCCATGCTCCTTCACGTACTGATACATCTCCTGAAAGGTAAAGGCTGCCCCCTTCGGGTAATAAAAGGTCGTAATGACCGGTCCCTGCACCGAGGCCTCCAGATACGGCCGAAAGCCAAGCTCTGCGAATTTTTGCGTCAAAAGCTCCTGGTTGTTGCGGTATCTGGCATTTCGCGCCGGAATGCCGCCCTCCTCCTTCAGCTCCTTTAACGCCTGCGCAAAGGCAAGAACGACGTGTGTGGGTGAGGTAAACCTCCACTTTCCGTCGACCTCCATTGTTTTCCATTGGTCATACAAATCTAAGGCAAGAGACCGCGCCTTTCCCTGACTGGCCTCCAGCTCGGCTCTCTTTGCCAGGATAAAGGAAAATCCGGGAACCCCCTGAATGCACTTGTTGGCGCTGGAGATCATAAAGTCAATGCCCCAGTCCTTCATGGGAATCTCCATCCCGCCGAAGGTGGACATGGCGTCCACAATAAAGATCCTTCCCGCTCCCTTGACCACCCTGCCGACGGCTTCAATATCATTCAGGATTCCGCTGGTGGTCTCTCCGTGAACCATGGAAACATGTGTGATCTCCGGATCCTTCTGCAGATAGTCCGCAATCACCTTCGGATCCGGCTGCCTGTCATAATCCTGACGGTAAAGCGTAAAGGGGATCCCTGCATGGCGGCAGATCTCGGCCATCCGCAGCCCGTAGGCTCCGTTGGCTGCAATGAGCAGCTTGTCCTTTGTGCCGATGACGCCGGTCAGCACGGATTCCACGCCGAAGGAGCCGCTCCCCTGCATGAGCACCGCGGTATACTCCGGAGCCGAAACCTGCGCCAGCTCCAGAAGCTGGCCGCGAATCCACTGTGTAATCTGTTTGTAATCGTCATCCCAGGTACAATGGTCGAAGAGCATGACCTCCTTCACGGTATCCGTTGTGGTCAAGGGGCCCGGGGTGAGAAGCTTGTATGAATGATTCATCTCATTAAATCCTCTGATACTGGGGTCAAAAGGCTTTTTGCTGCCTCGGATATCTCAGGGCTTTGCCGCCTCGGAAATCTCCACGTGCTGCTCGTAGAGCTCGAAGGTCAGAGGCTCGGAGAAGGTCTTGGGATATGCCGACTTGTTCGCGTTGTCCGAGCTCTCGCCTTCATACAGCGGATTCGGATAGTACTCCTGCAGCTCGGCACGCCCCTTTTCAATGATGCACTGTGCCATTTCCATTGCGAGCGAATTGGTGTCGTCACCCTTGTCGAGCACGGCCACAGATTCTGTCAAGGAGAAGTTGCCCTCGGTGGGATCCACATAATCAATGGGAAGTCCCTCTGCTTTCGCGGCAACCGCCTGGTGACGAAGTCCGAAGCCGACGGCAACCTCACCGGCCTCGCACAGCTTCAGCGGTGCCGAGCCGGAGGATTCAATGTGATCGCCGGCATTGGTATAGATGTCGTGCAGCACGGTCTGCGCTCCATCCTCTCCGTATTCCGAAATGAGCGCCTGCATCAGGAGCCATGCGGTAGAGGAGGACTGCACATCGGTAACGGCAAGATAGCCGGAATACACCGGATCCGCCAGATCCTTCAGGCAGGTGGGCGTGGGCAGATTGTTCTCCTCCAGAAGCTGTGTATTGATGATGATGGCGCCCTCCTGCGAGGTGATGGGTGCCGTGTAATCCGGAACCTCTGTCAGCGTCTTCACATCAAAGGTCAAAGGAAGGAACATGCTGTTCTGCTCCTGCGCGCTCTGGACATAGAAGGTGCTCATGGTAATCATGTCCGCCTCAAGATTGGTGCCCTCTGCCAGAAGCTTTCCGCCAAGCTCTGAGGTTCCGAAGGTCTGGAAAACATACTGCCCCTCGTAGCCGTTGCTGTTCAGCGCATTGCTCATGGCCGTAATGGCCTCATCGTCCGCATTGGAATAGATGATCACCTGCTGTGCATCCCCGGAGCCGCTCTCCTGTGCCGATGCCTGTTCCTCCTGCGCGGTATCCTCCGCCGTTGTCTGGCTGCTCTCTGCGCTGTTTCCCGACGTGCTGCTGTCCGACGTGCTGCCGCAGCCGGCCGCCGTAGCTGCAATCAGGGTCACAGCAAGACTCAGTGCTACTGCCTTCTTTCGATTCATGTTTTTTTCCTTTCTTAATCTCCTCTTTACGTGATGTTGGGGTCTTAAAGTCAGCACTTCCTGCGCAAGCAGGCTCTCATCGGAGCGCTGCGCCTTTTGACCCTGTTGTCTTTATCTTTGCAAGCCGGTTAAAAACGGCTCTGGCAAGCAGGTTGGTGAACAGGATCAGCAGCGACAGGACAAAGACCTCATTGTATTTGTTCACGTACTGCAGCTGCTTGATCTTGGTCGTCATGATCATCGTCCGGGCTCCTGCCAGGAAGATAAGCGCGCTGATGGTGACCATCCCGTTGACAAAGTAATAGCTGAACACCTCGATGAGGCTGGACAACGCATTCGGCGTCACGACCCGCAGAATGGTTTTGATCCAGCTGTCTCCCATCAGCATGGCCGTGGTCTCCCAGCCGGCATTCATTTTGGAGAGAGAATTTTTCATCATCAGGTACGGTGTCGAGAAATAATGCACGATGTTGCACAAAATCATCAGGGTCATCGTGTTCTGCAGGGAGGTTCCTGTAAAGGCAAACAGATAGGCAAGACCAAGAACCATTCCCGGAATCGTGCTGGTAACAAGGGCAATGGCATCCACCGTCTGCTTTACGCCCTTTGACAGCGTGCTTCGTGCGGTGATCAGCGCCGCGCCGTAGGCAATCAGGGTGCCGAACGCAGCGGTCAGCAGCGTCATCTGCAGGGAATGGCAGTACACGGTCTGCAGCTCACTGTCCGCAAAGACAGCCTGAAAATGCTCCCATGTGAACTGCGTCTGATAGGGCCAGCTGCGAACCAGCGGCACCACAAACAGCACGGCAAAAGAGGAAACAATGACCATTGCCAGCGCGCTGCCCAGCAGTCCCCATCCGATGTCCCGGGCAGGCCTTCTCTCGAGCTCGGCACGGCTGATTCTGTCGTACCGGATGTTGTATTTTTCCAATCGGTGAAGGAGCACAATGCTCGCCGCCGACGGCATCAGCATCACCACCGCCACCACGGCACCCCGGTTGAAGTCCGGCACACCGCCCAGCATCTGGTTGTACAGCACCGTGGCAATCACATCGAACTTCCCGCCCACTGAGGCAGGAATTCCAAAATCCGTAAAGCACAGGAAGAAGGCCTGAATCAGCGCCCCCGCCAGCGTTCCCAGAAGCGGCCGCAGTACGGCAATCCAGAAGGTGGACAGGGCATGATCCCCCATGGCCTTGGACACCACAAGACTCTTCTTGTCCACATATTCCATGGTGTTGCAGATCAGCAGAAAGGCTACCGGCGTCGTGTAAATGACGTAGCCCGCCAGAAGGCCGCCGAAGCCGTAAATATTGAACAGCTGATGTCCCAGAAGCCTTGTGATCAGCCCCTGCTTGCCGAAGGAATAGATGATGGCAAAGCCGTAGGTGATGGTCGGCAGATACATCGGGAGTGTTGCAATGATCTGCAGTGCCCGCTTCATTGCTCCCGGAAGCCTTGTGTAATGGATGCAGTAAGCGAAAACAAAGGCTGCGGCAACCGCCAGAGCCGCAGCGCAGGCAGAAACAAGGAAGCTGTTGCCCAGAGCCCTTGTAAAGTTTTTGGTTGTGAACACCGCCGTATAGAAGGAGCAGGTCACCCCCTCCTCTCCCCGGAAGGATTTTGCGAACAGCTTCACCGCCGGCACCGCCAGAAATGCGGTAAAGAAAACGGCCAACGCCAGAAAAATGAGCTTCAGCTCACGATTTTTACGCAGCATGATTCATCAACCTGCCAATCCCATCACACGACCGCCAAAGAGTGCGAAGATATTGTTCCGCTTGATCTCCAGCTGGTTCAGAATGAACTTCTCCACAAAGTCATCCGCAGGCCTTTGGATGATATCCGCCGGAGTGCCGTACTGTGCAATGCTGCCCTGATGAATGATCAGAACCTTGTCCGACAGCGTCAGAGCCTCCTCCGGATCATGGGTGACAATGATGGTTGTCAGGTGATATTCCCGCGCGATGGTCCTGATGCGATCCTTGATGGACTCCTTGATGACACCGTCCAGAGCAGACAGCGGCTCGTCCAGAAGAAGGATCCGCGGCTTCATGACCATGGTTCTTGCCAGTGCCACACGCTGCTTCTGCCCGCCGGAGAGCTGATCCACTCTCTTGTTCAGATGGTCATTGAGCTCCAGCAGGGAAATCAGTTCCTCCACCTCCTGCGGGGTAGAAATGTTCGGCTTATTCTTCAGGCCGTAGGTGATGTTCTGACGAACATTGAGATTCGGAAAGAGGGCGTAATCCTGAAACACAATATTGAATCCCCGCTTCTCCATGGGCGCGTTGGTCAGATCCTCTCCGTTGTAAAGAATGGTTCCCCGACCCGCCCGTACAATTCCCAGAATCAGATTCAGGAGCGTTGTCTTTCCGCAGCCGGAGGGACCCAGGATAGAGACGATCTCCCCCTCCTCTACCTGAACGGAAATATCCTTCAGCACCGGTGTGCCGTCAAATGCCTTCTGAATATGATGAAGTTCCAGCATGTTTACACGATCCTTTCTGAATCTCGACGAATCCTTTCTGCGTCCCGACCGATCCTGCCTGAATCCTGCCTGATCCTGTCGGATTCCCGCCAAGGCTTCCTGCTCGATTTGCTGATTTCAGCTTCTTCGCTTCTTCCCCGGCTGCTCGATACAGTCTAACAATGCTGCGGAAGTGCTTCCGCCTTGTTTCCGAAAAGGTTCGGTTAAGTCTTTGTTAAACGCCGGATCGTCCAACGATCACGTCTGGCAAATTCCTCTTGCTGTTGCTACAATATCCTCAACTGCATAGCTGCGTTTCTTTTCCCATGGGTACATTGCCGGTTGCGGCATCCCCGTCTATTTTCCATTCTGGATCACATCG
>CAYXAN010000071.1:0-8120 GCA_964461705.1 uncultured Sarcina sp.
GTAGCGCAACTGATTCGTAATCAGTAGGTCGAGGGTTCAAGTCCCTTTTCCAGCTCGGTGAAAGGCTCTGCGGTATGCAGAGCCTTTTCTTGTATCACAGTAGGATTACGGGGGCGCGCAGCGATCCGGGTATCATGGAGCAACGGTTTTTGGACTCCGGCATCACGGCGTTTCCGCAGAACAAGGATAGAGAGGATATCACATGGCACAGCTATGGGGCGGCAGATTTACAAAGGCAACCGATGATCTGGTAAAGGCATTCAACGATTCCATCGGCTTTGACCGGCGGCTGTGGAAAGAGGACATTGAAGGCAGTATTGCCCATGCAACGATGCTGGGACGGCAGGGGATTCTCACGAAGGAGGAATCGCAGAACATTCTGGATGGTCTTCTGGGAATCCGTTCCGATATCGAGTCCGGAAAGCTCCTCATTACAAATCAGTATGAAGACATCCACAGCTTCATCGAAGCCAATCTCATTGAACGGATCGGTGAGGACGGGAAAAAGCTCCACACCGGGCGCTCGCGAAACGATCAGGTGGCCCTGGACATGAGACTTTTTGCCAGGCAGGCTGCCGGTGAGCTGCGGGGAAAGCTTTTGCAGCTGCTCCGGGTCATTCTTCATCTGATGAAAGACAATACGGAAACCTATATGCCCGGCTTCACGCACCTGCAGAAGGCGCAGCCGGTAACTCTGGCGCATCATCTGGGAGCTTATTTTGAAATGCTGCGAAGGGATGCCGGACGTCTTGCCGATACACAGGAGCGAATGAACCAGTGCCCTCTTGGCGCCGGAGCGCTGGCGGGAACAACCTATCCTCTGGACCGTGCATTTGTTGCGGAAAGCCTTGGCTTTGACGGTCCCACACGAAACAGCATGGATTCCGTTTCGGACCGGGACTATGCCATTGAGCTTTTAAGTGACCTGTCTCTGATCATGGTGCATCTGAGCCGCATGAGCGAGGAAATCATCATCTGGAACAGCAACGAGTACCGCTTTGTCGAGATCGATGACGGATTTTCCACCGGCAGCAGCATCATGCCGCAGAAAAAGAATCCGGATGTGGCGGAGCTGATCCGCGGCAAGACAGGGCGGGTATTCGGCGATCAGATGAGTCTTATGACCACCATGAAGGCGATTCCTCTTGCCTATGACAAAGACATGCAGGAGGATAAGGAGCCGGTTTTTGACGCGGTTGATACCGTCATGATGTGTGTGCAGCTGATGACCGGCATGCTCGAAACCATGAGCTTTCGTAAGGACATTATGGAAAAGAGTGCGCAAAACGGTTTCACCAATGCCACAGATGCAGCTGATTATCTGGTGGGAAAGGGCATCCCTTTCCGGGACGCCCACGGAATCATCGGAAGGATGGTTCTTTACTGTCTCGACGCCGACAAGAGTCTGGATCAGCTGACCTTAGAGGAATTCAAGAGCTTTTCCGGCGCTTTTGAGAACGACATTTATGAAGCAATCAGCCTGAAGGCCTGTGTGGACAGGAGGCTGACAACAGGCGCTCCCGGGAAGGCTGCCATGGAGGAGGAAATCCGGGAAGCAGGAGAATGGCTGAATGCAGAGCTGTCAGCCGAGGAAAACGGGGCAGATTGAGTAAGACACCTTCTGCGAACTATGGTATGATGCACGAGACAGCGGTTTTGCATAAACTTCTGAACACATGAGGAGAGCAGCGATGATGGAAAAATTAAGAGTTGGTGTGTTGGGCGGAACCGGAATGGTTGGTCAGCGGTTTATCCAGATTCTGGATGATCATCCCTGGTTTGAGGTAACGGAGATCGCAGCCAGCCCCCGCAGTGCCGGTAAAACCTATGGGGAAGCGGTTGACGGCCGCTGGAAGCTCGATGGTGAGGTTCCTTCCGGTGTGAAGAACATCGTGATCCGCGATATCAATGATGTGCAGGGAATGAGCGAACGGGTTGATTTCGTTCTTTCCGCCGTGAATATGTCCAAGGATGAGATCCGTGCCATTGAGGAGGCTTATGCCAAAACAGAGACTCCCGTGGTTTCCAACAACAGTGCGCATCGCTGGACTCCGGACGTTCCCATGATCGTTCCGGAGATCAATCCCCAGCATGCGGATATCATTGAATTCCAGAAGAAGCGTCTGGGTACCTCCCGCGGGTTTATTGCGGTAAAGCCGAACTGCTCCATTCAAAGCTACGCACCCGCCCTTGCAGCCTGGAGGGAATATGAGCCCTATGAGGTGGTTGCCACGACCTATCAGGCGATTTCCGGTGCAGGAAAGACCTTCCGCGACTGGCCGGAAATGAACGGCAACGTCATTCCCTACATCAGCGGAGAGGAGGAGAAATCCGAGAAGGAGCCCCTTCGGATTTTCGGACACATCGAGAACGGCGCCATTGTTCCTGCAGAGTCCCCTCTCATCACATGCCAGTGCATCCGGGTTCCGGTTCTTTACGGACACACTGCAGCGGCCTTTGTCCGGTTTAAGAAGGATCCCTCCAAGGAGGAGCTGATAGAGAAGCTTCGTTCCTTTGCCGGTCTTCCCCAGCAGCTGAAGCTCCCGAGCGCACCGGAGCATTTCATCCAGTATCTGGAGGAGGATGACAGGCCTCAGGTCACGAAGGATGTGTATTATGAGGGTGGCATGGGGGTTTCCATCGGACGTCTTCGGAAGGATACCATGTTTGACTGGAAGTTTGTCGGACTCTCGCACAACACTCTTCGCGGTGCTGCCGGCGGTGCCGTCGAATGCGCCGAGCTTTTGACCGCTCTTCATTACATTGAGCACAAATAACGAGGAAGGAACCGCGGATTCACGCTGATTCACAGAATGCATGCCTGCAGACCGGGGCTTTGGATGTCCCGGCCTGCAGGTATTTTCGCCAAATCACTTCTGAACAGCATTGGTATCCATGCATGGTTATCCTTTCGCTGCAAATACGGCAGAGGGCATAAAGGAGCACGTGTTTGGGAAAACGGGTATTCATTGCAGAAAAGCCCAGTGTGGCAAAGGATTTTGCCAAAGCACTGCATGAAAATTTCAAAAACGGCGACGGCTTTCAGGAATCCGAACATACCATCGTTACCTGGTGCTTCGGACACCTTGTCTCCATGTGCTATCCGGAGGCCTATGACAGCCGTCTTAAGAAATGGACGCTGGACACCATCCCGTTCATTCCGGAGGTTTACAAATATCAGGTCATCGATGATGCCGGTGTCCGCAGACAATTCCGTACCGTGCAGAAAATTCTGACGTCCGAAGAAGTCGATACCATCTACATCTGCACCGACTCCGGACGGGAGGGCGAATATATTTACCGTCTGGTTGCCGCACAGGCAGGCGTCAGAGGCAAGAGGCAGCTTCGGGTATGGATCGATTCCTTCACGGAATCCGAAATCCAGCGTGGAATTCGTGAAGCGAAGGACGACTCCTTCTATGACAACATGGGGGCTGCCGCTTATCTTCGGGCGAAGGAAGATTATCTGATGGGAATCAACTTTTCCAGAGCCCTGTCCCTGAAATACAGTGCCGGCATCCGGGACTATCTTCACATGAATCACTGTGTCATTGCCGTGGGCCGCGTCATGACCTGCGTTTTGGGTATGGTCGTGCGGCGGGAGAGGGAGATTCGGGCCTTTACCAAAACTCCGTTTTACCGCATCATCGGAACGTTTCAGCCCTGCAAGGCAAATGCCTCCTTTACGGCGGAATGGTTTGCGGCGAAGGGAAGCCGCTATGAGAATTCCCCTTTGCTGTATAAGGAAAACGGTTTTCGAAAATCCGAGGATGCGGCGGCGCTGATTCGGGAGCTGGAGCCATCCATCCGCAAGGATCCGCCCCCTGTCGTAAACCAGATCAGCCATAAACAGGAAAAGAAAAATCCGCCCCTTCTTTACAACCTGGCGGAGCTGCAAAACGATTGCTCAAGGCTGCTGAAGCTAAGCCCGGAGCAGACGCTGAACGCGGCACAGACGCTGTATGAGCGAAAGCTGACCACCTATCCGAGAACCGATGCGAGGGTTTTGTCTACTGCCGTTGCAAGGGAGATTGACAGGAATTTAAAGGGAGTAGGGTCCCTTCCCCAGTATCGTGAGATGGTGCGGACCATTGCTGCATCCGGCAGCTGGAAAAAGATTTCCCGGACGCGCTATACCAATGATAAGGCCATTACGGATCATTATGCCATCATCCCCACGGGAGAGGGACTGTCTGCCCAAAAGAGTCTGACGCCGACTCTTTTGCGGGTATATGATCTTATTGTCCGGCGCTTTTTGTCTGTCTTTTATCCGGCAGCCGTCTTTGATAAAATGACCGTGCAGGTGGGAGTGGGCACAGAGACATTTGCAAGCTCGCTGCGTGTCTGCAAGGAAAAGGGATATCTGATTTGTGTTGATTCCGGCTCTCTGCGTTCATCCGACAAGGCAGAGGAAAAGGGTGCGGAATCGGAACGACTGGAGAGCCTCCTTCAGGAATTAAAGAAGGGCGATATCCTGCAGGCGCTTTCCTATGAGCAGAAGGAAGGAGAAACCTCCCCGCCCAAGCGCTATACCGGAGGAAGCATGATCCTTGCCATGGAAAATGCCGGTCAGTTCATTGAGGATGATGAGCTGAGGGAGCAAATAAAGGGCTCCGGCATCGGAACCAGTGCGACCAGGGCAGGGATTTTGGAAAAGCTGGTCGACAATCAGTACATTGCCCTCAACACCAGAACACAGGTGTACACGCCGACGCAGCTTGGGGAGATGATCTTTGATACGGTAGATATTTCCCTGAAGCCGCTTTTGGATCCCAGACTGACAGCCAGCTGGGAGAAGGGACTGACCCAGGTGGCAGAGGGAAGCACAACCCAGCAGGAATATCAGCAGAAGCTGAATGACTACGTAAGACGACGCACCAATGCGGTGAAGGAATCGGATTATCAGTCTGTCCTGCAGAAGATGTATCAGCGGGACGCTGCTTTTTACCCGAAGCCGATGCATTTCAAGGAAAAATATGCCCGTAATGCCTTCCGCAGACAAACACAGAAGAAGGCGTCGGATCCCCCGCCAACAGCAAACACGCAGGCGTCAGGACAGGCCGAAAACAGACCATGCAATGCATAAAAGGAAAGGAACGCGGTATGATACAGGATTTTACCGTTCAGCAGCTGCTGGACCTTAAGGAGACCATTGCAGCAGATTTTCTGGAAAATTATACCTATCCATGGGAAGTGCTGCCCCATATCGAGGAGATCATTCTGGCAATCGGGAGAACACTTCCCGAGGCTGTCTTTGAACAAAGGGGGGACAACATCTGGATTGCCAAAAGTGCCAGGGTATTCCCCTCGGCATATATCGCCGGCCCCTGCATCGTCGATGAGAACGCTGAGATTCGGCACGGTGCATTCATCCGGGGAAAAGCGCTGATCGGAAAAGGGTGCGTGGTGGGCAATTCCTGTGAGCTGAAGAATGTCATTCTGTTCAATCAATGTGAGGTTCCGCACTACAATTATGTTGGGGATTCCCTCCTTGGCTTTCACGCCCATATGGGCGCGGGAGCCATCACCTCCAACATCAAATCCGACCGTACCAACGTGGTAGTCCATGACGGAAAGGACGCTGCGGCAACCGGCCTTCGCAAGATGGGGGCTGTGCTGGGAGACTGGTGTGAAATCGGCTGCAACAGCGTAATGAATCCCGGGACCGTGATCGGACGTCAGTCCACCGTATACCCGCTGTCCATGGTACGCGGCTGTGTTCCGGCCGGACATATTTATAAGGATCCGGATCATATTGTTGTAAAGACAACGAAGGAGTAAGACATGCAGCTTCTGCTTGCCATGATTCTGTTTGCTGCTGTACTGGTCTTCATCGGACAGATCCAAAGAAAGCGGCAGAGAGAAAACGAGATTCTGCGTTTAAAGAAGCTGTTCGGGAAGCCCTCCGTAAAGAAGATGTCGCCGGAGCGCTATGCAAAGGTGCCTGCCTGCTTTCTGCGTCACAAGCCCCTGCAGGAGATCGATGACGTTACCTGGAATGATCTGGAAATGGATGTCCTGTATCATCAGATGGACTCCACGATGAGTGCGGCCGGCGAGGAATATCTGTATGCCCTGCTGCGTTCCGGCTCAGGGGAAATGAATATCCCGCTTTCCGCTGTCCGGGCAATGGAACAGGATTCCTTCGCGGACGAGAGAATTGCATTGCAGCTGGCGCTTCGGCGTCTGGGGCACGCAGGACGATATTCCCTGTATGATTATCTGGATGCGCTGACAGAGGCTCCCCGGGAATCCAACCTGGTTCATTTGCCGGCATTCCTTCTGCCGCTGTGCTCACTGATCCTGATGGAGGTCAGCGTACGCGCGGGAATTCTGTGTCTTATCGGCTCTTTTGTCCTGAATATACTGACGTATTACCCCAAAAGAGGACAGGCTGACCCCTATATCACGTCTCTTGGCTATCTTCTGAGGATGCTGGACTGCAGTGACCGGATCCTGCGCCTGCATGGTGCCGCCTTTCCGAAGGAAAAAGAAATCCTGCAGCAGGCTCTGCGGAAGTGCCGGGACTTGCAAAAGGGCAGCTGGGTACTGCTGTCCGGAACCGTGGTATCGGATGGAAATCCTCTGAGCTTTCTTGCGGACTATCTTCGTATCCTGTTTCATCTGGATCTCATTCGATTGAATTCCATGCTGGAAAGCGCTGCGGCACATCGGGAGGATTTGGAGCAGATTCTCCTTCTTCTTGGGAAAATGGATGCCTGCATTGCACTGGCGTCCTTTGAAAAGAGCCTTCCGTATACCTGTGCTCCGTCCATACTCCCTGCGGATATTCCGCATGCAGACAGCGGCCGTTTGGACAGACTGGCCATCAAGGGACTATACCATCCCCTGCTGAAAAAGCCGGTTGCCAATGACATCGAAACAAACCGCTGCATTATGCTGACGGGCTCCAATGCCTCCGGCAAGTCCACCTTCCTCAAGGCCGTTGCAATCTGCGCCCTTCTGGCACAGACGGCAGGCTTTTGTCCTGCAAGGGGATTTCAGGGAATCCGGTATAAAATATGCTCCTCCATGGCATTGCGGGACAGTATTGTAAAGGGGGAGAGCTACTTCATGGCGGAAATCCGCTCCTTAAAGCGGATCTGTGATCTTTCGGAAAACAGCAATCCGCCGGTTCTGTGCTTTGTAGATGAGGTTCTGCGCGGCACCAACACCGTGGAGCGCATTGCGGCCTCTGCAGAGATTCTCAAGGCTCTTGCTGCATCCGGAGCACTTTGCTTTGCCGCAACGCATGACATTGAATTAACCTCGCTTCTGGCAGAGGACTATGACAATTACCACTTTGAGGAAGAGCTGAAGCAGGATGATGTCACCTTCTCGTATCTTTTGCGGAAGGGACCTGCCATGACCAGAAATGCCATTCGTCTTCTGGAAACGGTCGGCTATGATAAGGCCGTCACACAGGGAGCCTTCGAACGGGCGGCAGCCTTTGAAGCCACAGGACAATGGAAATGATCAGCACAGCCCTAACCCGCAGGAGGAAGGGAGAAACAGCTTATGCATGTTGTAATCTACAGTGACGGCTCTGCCAGGGGAAATCCGAACGGACCGGGCGGATATGGCGCCGTCATCCAGTATACTGACCTTCACGGACAGCTCCATGAAAAGGAGCTGTCCGAGGGATTTAATCCCACATCGAACAATCGGATGGAGCTTCTGGGTGCCATAACCGCACTGGAGGCCTTGAACCGGCCCTGCGAGGTGGATCTGTATTCAGACTCCAGCTATCTTGTCAACGCTTTTGAAAAGGGTTGGCTTGCTTCCTGGCAGAGAAACGGCTGGAAAACCTCATCCAAGGCCAGAGTCAAGAATCAGGATCTCTGGAAGCGAATGCTGAAGGCGTCCGGCCGACATCGGATTACCTGGCACTGGGTGAAGGGACATGCAGGACAGGAGATGAATGAACGCTGCGACAGGCTTGCTACCGCAGCAGCAGACCGGATGTATGATGCGTTGAAGCCGAACATTGAAATTATTGAAGAATAAGGGAATGATGAGATGATGAACGAGAGGACCATTAAGATTCTGTATCACAGCAGTGAAATCGACCGTTTGACCTATGTGGACGGAAAGAGTGACTGGATTGACCTTCGGGCAGC